>JBDTXW010000026.1:0-19072 GCA_040005975.1 Betaproteobacteria bacterium
AGTCCGAGTTGCTCGAAGAGCAGGTCGGCCAGTTCGGCTTTGGTCAGCGTCATGGGGCCTTTAGCGATCTCAGGGTGGCGCCGAAACGGGAGGAAAGCGCGGCCAGAACGTCGGACACGATCCGGTCGCCGTCGTCGTCAGTCAAAGTACGTTCAGTATCACGCATAACCACAAGAATCGCAACGCTTTTCATGCCGTTCGGCAGCTCGCTACCCCGGTAGACGTCGAAAACGTCCAGTGATTCGATCTGCGCACGCGCGAGTTCCCTAATAGCTTTAATAATATCGCCTACTTCAATGTTTTCACTAACTATCACGGCGATGTCACGCCGCAGCGGCGGGAACTTGGACGCGCTGGTGCTTTGCGAGAGAGACACCCCGGCCAATGCGTCGATCGCCAGTTCAAAGACCGTTGGCGCGAACGGCAAATCGAAGTGGCGGACGACGCGTGGATGAAGCTCGCCGACCCATCCCGCCGCGCATCCGGCGACGCTGACTTCGGCGCTTCGACCCGGATGCAGCCAGGCTCGCGGATGCGCGGTCGTGGCCAGTTCGAGCGGTGCTGCGAGTGCCGCCAGGTCGCCTTTGACGTCGAACAGATCGACGCGCCGCGCAGCGCTGCCCCATTGCTCGGGTTCGGCGGTGCCGAAGGCCAGTCCGCCGATGCGCATCGGCTGCGTTCCGTCGCGTCCGAACACGCGGCCGACTTCGAAGACGCGCACACGCGCCGACTTGCGCTTGAGGTTGGTCTGCAAAACACCCAGCAGGCCCGGTAGCAGCGTCGTACGCATCACGCCGAGATGTGCGGCGATCGGATTCAGCACGGCAATCGGGCGGACTTCCGCATCGAGCGCACGCTCGTCGCCGGCGGCGACGAAGCTGAACGTGATCACTTCCTGCCAGTCGCGCGCGGCGAGGCTGCGGCGCAATGCAAACGCGCCGCGCCGGGTCTCGTTCGTCGCAAGCATCGGCTGGACGTGCGGCCGGGGTGTCGCCGGAATCGAGTCGTACCCACGAATGCGCGCAACCTCCTCGACGAGATCCTCTTCGATCGTGAGGTCGAAACGGTACGCAGGCGGGACGACGGTGAAGTCGTCGCCATCGCGGGTATGCGGGAGCCGCAGCCGCTCGAAAACGTCGGCGATCGCGTCCGGGCCTAGCGTCACGCCGAGGAGCTTCGTGACGCGCGCTGCGCGCACGCGAACGGGAGGCCGTGACGGCAGCACGGAGACCGTGTCGGTGACCGGTCCGGCGCGACCGCCGCAGATCTCGAGAATGAGCGCCGTCGCACGCTCGATGGCGCGCGGACCGAGTTCGAAATCGACGCCACGCTCGAAGCGATAGCCGGCGTCGCTCTGGAAGCCAAGGCGTCGCATCTTGCCCTGGATCACCGCCGGGTTCCAGAACGCACCTTCGAGGTAAACCGTCGTCGTATCGGCCGCGATGCCCGAGTGCTCGCCGCCCATGATCCCGGCGAGGCCCAGCGGCTTCACCGTATCGCAGACGAGCAGCAGGTCCGGTTCGAGCGCGAGCTTGTCGCCGTTCAACAGCGTCAGCGTTTCTCCCGCACGCGCGAAGCGGACGACGACATCGCCTTCGAGCAGACGACTGTCGTAGGCGTGCATCGGCTGGCCGAGCTCGAGCATCACGTAGTTCGTGATGTCGACGATGGCCGAGATGGAACGAATGCCGGATCGCTCGAGGCGCGCCTTCATCCACCACGGCGTCGGTGCACGCGCATCGATGCCGTCGACGATCCGCGCAGCGAAGCGCGGGCACGCGGCTGCATCTTCGATCCGCACGCCGCGCACGTCGCGCGATGCAGCGGGTATCGGAGTGATGTCCGGCAGCGCGAGCGGGGCGCCGGTCACCGCCGCAACTTCTCGTGCGATGCCCGTCAGCGACAGACAATCAGGACGGTTCGGCGTGAGCTTGATCGTGATCAGCGCGTCGTCGAGTGCGAGCGCCGCGCGCAGGTCGTCGCCGGCCCGCGCGTCATCCGGAAGGACGAGCAATCCTTCAGCGTCGTCGGACAGTCCGAGCTCTCGCGCCGAGCAGAGCATCCCCTGCGACTCGACGCCGCGCACCGTTGCGCGTGCGATCGCCTGGCCGCCGGGCAGCACGGCGCCGACACGCGCGCAAGGCACGCGGAGACCCGCCTCGGCATTCGGGGCGCCGCATACGATCGTCAGCGGCGCGGCGTCGCCGACGTCGACGCGACAGACTCGAAGACGATCGGCGTTCGGGTGGGGTGCAACGCCCACGATGACCCCGACGACGACGTCGTTGAACGGCGGCGCTGCACGCTCGACGTTCTCGACCTCGAAACCGGCCATCGTCAGCTTGTCGCACAGCGCCGCCGTGTCGATCGGGGGATCGACGAATGTGCGCAGCCAGCGTTCGGAGAAGCGCATGGTCAGGCGAACTGCCTGAGAAAGCGCAGGTCGTTTTCGTAGAACAGGCGCAGGTCGTCGACGCCGTAGCGCAGCATCGCAAGTCGATCGGGGCCGATGCCGAACGCGAAGCCCTGCCAGCGCTCGGGATCGATGTCGACCGCGCGGAGCACGTTGGGGTGCACCTGCCCCGCCCCCGCAATCTCGAGCCAGCCACCGTCGCCGAAGCGCATGTCGATCTCGGCGGACGGCTCGGTGAACGGAAAGAACGACGGACGGAACCGCAGCGTGATGTCGTCGCGCTCGAAAAAATTGCGCAGGAATTCGCTGAACACGCTCTTAAGATCCGCGAACGTCACGTCGTCACCGATCCACAGGCCCTCGACCTGATGGAACATGGGTGAATGCGTCGCATCGCTGTCCACGCGGTATACGCGTCCCGGCGCGATGATACGGATTGGCGGAGCGTGCGTTTCCATCCAGCGGATCTGGATCGGCGACGTATGCGTGCGCAACACGAGTCCGCCTTCCACATAGAACGTGTCGTGCATCGATCGCGCCGGATGATTCTCGGGCATGTTGAGCGCGGTGAAATTGTGGAAGTCGTCCTCGATCTCGGGACCGTCGGCGACGGCGAAGCCGAGCGAATGGAACAGCGATTCGATGCGCTGCATCGTGCGCGTGATCGGGTGCAGCGTTCCCGCGCCGATGCCGCGACCGGGCAGCGACACGTCGAGCGCCTCGCCCACCAGCTGCTGCGCGAGGCGGACGTCGGCGAGCTCTTCGCGCCGGCGCGTCAGCGCCTGCTCGAGAGCTGACTTGGCTTCGTTGATTCGCGCCCCGGCGGCGGGGCGCTCGGCTGCGCCGAGCTTGCCCAGCGCCTTCAGTTGCTCGGTCAGGCGGCCGGTCTTGCCGAGAAACCGGGCCTTGGCGTTCTCCAACGCGGCCGCGTCATGACATGACGCGAACTCGGCGAGCGCGGCGGCGAGGATGGTCTCGAGCGGGTCCATGGCACGGAAACAAAAAAAGGGAGGCGGTGTCGCCTCCCTCGTGGATTTCCTTATCGTCAGGCCAGAGAGGCTTTGGCCTGCTCCGCGATCTTGCTAAACGCCGTCTTGTCGTGCACGGCAAGATCCGCCAGCACCTTGCGGTCGATGTCGATCGATGCCTTCTTCAGCCCGTTCATGAACACGCTGTAGCTCATTCCCATCTCGCGAACCGCGGCGTTGATGCGCGCGATCCACAACGCGCGGAACTCGCGCTTTTTCTGGCGGCGGTCGCGATACTGGTATTGCCCCGCCTTCATCACCGCTTCCTTCGCGATGCGATAGACGTTGCTGCGCCGGCCGCGGTAGCCCTTCGACAGCGTCAGTACTTTCTTGTGCCGCGCCTTGGCGGTCACCCCACGCTTGACTCTTGGCATCGTGGGCTCCGGCTATGCGTAGGGCAGCATGGCGCGCACCGAGTCCGCGTTGGTGCCATGGACCGCGGTCGAACCGCGCAGCTGCCGCTTGTTCTTGGTCGATTTCTTGGTAAGGATGTGGCGCTTGAACGCCTGCGAGCGCTTGATGCTCCCGCCTGCGCGCACGCGGAAGCGCTTTTTCGCGCCGCTTTTGGTCTTCATCTTCGGCATGACAATTCCTATTTGCTGCCCACGGCGGTGCTCTCCGTAGGAGAGGCTTTTTGGCTTGCGCCTTTACCGGCTTCGGGCTTGTTCGGATGATGCTTGGTTACCGCCACTTTCTTCGGTGCCAGCAGCATCACCATTTGCCGGCCCTCGAGTCTGGGAAACTGCTCGACCACGCTGTGCGGCTCCAGATCGCCGCGAATGCGTTCCAGCAGGCGAATGCCAAACTCCTGGTGCGCCATTTCGCGACCGCGAAAGCGCAGCGTCACCTTGGCCTTGTCGCCTTCGCCCAGGAAGCGAATGAGGTTCCTGAGCTTGATCTTGTAATCGCCTTCATCGGTCCCGGGCCGGAACTTGACTTCCTTGACCTGGATCTGCTTCAGCTTCAGTTTTGCTTCGTGCTGGCGCTTCGCCTCGCGATACTTGAACTTGCCGAAGTCCATGATACGGGCGACTGGCGGTTCGGCGAGCGGTGCGATTTCCACCAGATCGAGCTCCGCCGCTTCTGCCCGTGCGATCGCATCCGCGACCGGCACGATACCGAGTTGTTCACCTTCTGCACCGACCAAGCGGACCTCCGGGCAATTGATTTCGCCGTTGACCCGCTGTGCTTTGTCCTGGGCTATTGTGTCGCTCCTCTAATAAACAAAAAATCGGCCGTACCGCCCGCGTGCTTGCTGTAGTCCCGACGCATCAGCAACGGGACGCCATCTCCGCTTCGAGACGTCGCATCAAGGCTTCCAGGGGCATCGCCCCCAGATCCTCGCCAGCGCGGGTTCGCACGGCCACCTGTTCAGTCTGCATTTCCTTGTCGCCCAGGATGAGCTGGTACGGCAACTTTTGCAGGCTATGTTCTCGAATTTTATAGGTTATTTTCTCGTTACGCAAATCGGCCAGCGCCCGGAAGCCTGCCGCTTTTAACGCGGCGACGACCCGCGGGGCGTACGCTGCCTGACGGTCGGTGATCGTCAGCACGGCAAGCTGGACCGGGGCGAGCCACAGGGGCAGGGCGCCGCCGTGGTGTTCGATCAGGATTCCGATGAAACGCTCGAGTGATCCGACGATGGCCCGATGCAGCATTACCGGCACTTTGCGCGTGTTGTCCTCGGCCACGTACTCGGCGTCGAGCCGTGCCGGCATCGAAAAATCGACCTGCATCGTGCCGCATTGCCACGAGCGGCCGAGCGAGTCCTTGAGGTGGTACTCGATCTTGGGCCCGTAAAAGGCGCCTTCGCCCGGCAGTTCGGCCCATTCGACGCTGCAGGTGCCGAGCGCGTGGCGCAGCGCGTCCTCCGCGCGGTCCCATGTATCGTCGGTTCCGAGGCGCTGGTCGGGTCGCAGCGCGAGCTTGATCGTCACCTCGTCGAAGCCAAAATCCCGGTAAACCGCCAGCGCCTGGCGGTTAAAGGCGGTCACCTCGGGCTGGATCTGGTCCTCGCTGCAGAAAATGTGGCCGTCGTCCTGGGTAAAGCCGCGCACGCGCATCAGCCCGTGCAAGGCGCCGGAAGGCTCGTTGCGATGGCACGAGCCGAACTCGCCGTAGCGCAGCGGCAGATCGCGGTAACTGCGCATGTTCGAATTGAAGACGAGGATATGGCCGGGACAGTTCATCGGCTTTATCGCGAAGTCACGCTTTTCCGACTCCGTGGCGAACATGTGCTCCTTGTAGTTCTGCCAATGGCCCGATTTCTCCCATAGCGACTGGTCGAGGATCATCGGGCATTTGATCTCCTGGTAGCCATACTCCTGGTAGGCGCGGCGCATGTATTGCTCGACCTGCTGCCAGACGGTCCAGCCCTTCGGATGCCAGAAGACCATTCCCGGCGCTTCGTCCTGCAGATGGAACAGGTCGAGCTGTCGGCCGAGCTTGCGGTGATCGCGCTTTTCCGCCTCCTCGATCCGATGCAGGTAAGCGTCCAGGTCCTCTTTTCTCGCCCAGGCGGTGCCGTAGATACGCTGCAGCATTTCGTTCCTGGAGTCGCCGCGCCAGTACGCGCCGGCGAGCTTTGTCAGCTTGAACACCTTGAGCTTGCCGGTCGAAGGCACATGCGGCCCGCGGCAAAGGTCGGTGAACTTGCCTTCGCTGTAGAGCGAAATCGGCTCGTCGGACGGAATCGAGCCGATGATCTCCGCCTTGTAATGTTCGCCGAGCGATTCGAAGTACTGCACGGCGTCGTCGCGCGGCATCAGCTTGCGCACGACCGGCTCGTCCTTTTTGGCCAGCTCGGCCATCTTTTGCTCGATCGCGGCCAGATCCTCGGGGGTGAACGGACGCTTGTACGAAAAATCGTAATAGAAGCCATCCTCGATCACCGGCCCGATCGTAACCTGCGCGTCGGGAAACAATTCCTTGACGGCGTAGGCGAGCAGATGCGCGGTCGAATGGCGCAGGACCTCGAGGCCGTCCGGATCCTTGGCGGTGACGATCGCGAGCGCCGCGTCGCGGTCGATCCTGTACGAGGTGTCGACCAGGTTGCCGTCGACTCGGCCGGCCAGCGCGGCCTTGGCGAGCCCCGGGCCGATCGATGCCGCCACTTCGGCGACGGTCACCGGCGCATCGAAATGCTTGATTGCGCCGTCGGGTAAGCGAATATCGGGCATCGTTATTCCTCGGTGCGAAAAAAAAGCGCGGACGAGCCGCACTTTTGTCGCCATACACGCGTGCGAACTCGCCGGACGATCAGTCGGTCTCCGTGCGCGTTCGCGGTGTCATAACCATGCCTTTCTCCGTTCGACCTCTAGCCAACCGTTGCAGTAACTGGTAGGCGCGATTGGACTCGAACCAACGACCCCCACCATGTCAAGGTGGTGCTCTAACCAGCTGAGCTACGCGCCTGGCCTGCAAAGAAAACAGTATAGCCGAGTCGGCTTGCCGCCGCCAAGCGCACTCGCGCGCAGGTCGCGTCAGTCGCGCAGCACGCGCAACAGACCCATCAGCACCGGCTGATGCAGCATGTACACCATCAAGCTGTGGCGTCCCAGCCACATCAGCCATCGCGGCGCGATCTGCGACACCTGACGCAGTGGACGGAATTGCCGAAGTGCAAGCCAGTCGCCGAGCGCGATGCCGATCATGACGACGCCAAGCCATGGCAGCAGCGGCACGTAATCCTCAGTCGCCGGCTTGTGCGTCATCAGGCCCACCCATTGCAGCCAGGGCGTGTCGAACAGCGGCAGCGCGACCGCATTGCCGATGATGACGATGGCGGCGCCTGCGGCGAGCGCCGCGACGGGGAAGCGTGTGGCCGGCCACGCCAGCACCGATGCCAGCGCGATGCAATGCAGAATGCCGAAGGTGATGAACGTCTGCGGAAACATTACGTAACTGGCGGCGCTGACCAGGATTGCGCAGAACGCGATCAATGCAATGCGTTGCCAGAAATGCCGCCGCGTTACGCCGGCGCGGCGCGCGAGCAGCAGGCTCAAGCCGACCAGCAGCATGAACGAGCTGACGATGACGCCGCGGAAGTTCAGCCAGAAAGGATCGTGGTCGAAGTCGGCGCGTATGAAGCCGAAGAAGTTGAGGTCGAATGAAAAGTGATAGACGATCATCAGGCACAACGCGGCGCCGCGCAGACCGTCGATCGCGGCCAGGCGCTGCGCTGAGGGCGCCGCGGCGGCTCGCGCCGGACCCGCGGCCGTTGCCGGTGATCGCGGCGCAGCGCGCGGCGCGCGGCGTGCGCGGCGCTTCATCGCCCGACCAGCGGCCACACGATGCGATAGCCACCGGTGCCGTCGGCCCTGCCGATTCCTGCAAGGATCGCGGCGATCGCTTCTGTTCGCTCGGCGGGCAGGCCCGCACGCGGCGCGATCTTGGCGTCGATCCGCGGCATGTCGCGGGTCGAGAACACAAGGCTGCCGGAGATGGTGACGTCACCGCCGCTATTGGTCAGCGTCGCGGGGATCTGGGCGCCACTGCCAGCGGCGGCGATATGAATCTCGCCGAGCGCAATACGCGTTCCGCTCCGCGGGTCAGGCAACGCGGCATCCTTCCAGCGCAGATCGACGCGACCTTCGAGCCGATCGCCGCGGCGCGCAAGGTCCGCGACCTCGAGGGCGAGCGTGCCGCCGGCAACGGCCAGCCCATCGGGCACACCCGCCGTGCGCAATACGGCGGCAGCGGGCAGCGTCAGGGCGAAGTCGTGCGCGCTGAAATCCTCCTGTCCGACAGTGAAGGAGGCGGGGTGGTTCGCGTCGTCCACGGTAAGCGATCCGACGAGCCGGCCCCGCAGCAGGGGCAGCGGCTCCAGACGCCACGCGATCGGGATGCGCGTCCCGTCCGGCAAGAGTGTGAGCTCGCCCGATCCGCGCCAGAGGCTGCCGGCCGCCGCGGCGACGCGAACACGGTCCTGGCTCAGGGCCGCGATGCGTTGGTCGAGCAACGTCGCCGGCGCTTCGATGGCCAGCGCCGCCGCCAGCAAGACCGCGCCGGCGCCAATGAAGAGCC
The DNA here is from genome assembly GCA_040005975.1 of Betaproteobacteria bacterium. Classification (GTDB taxonomy): domain Bacteria; phylum Pseudomonadota; class Gammaproteobacteria; order Burkholderiales; family Casimicrobiaceae; genus PALSA-1003. The sequence goes on from JBDTXW010000026.1 coordinate 8,467, forward strand.
AGCTACGCATGGCTAACGCCGCAACGTAAACTCGGCGCGGACGATTCCCGGCTCGACCCGCGCGGCAGCGGTCAAGTCGACCACCCGCAGCCCCGCATCGCGCTGCACCGCCTCGAGCAGCGCTGTCAGGACATCGAACGAAACGCCGTCGACGGTGACGCGCAGATCATCACCGGAGCGGTCGATCGCGCTTGCCTTGATGCCGAACTGGCCGAGTGCCGAGTCGAGGCTCGCGCGCGCGTCGCGGGCCGGCGCCGGCGTCTTGCGCTCGAGCCCGGCCATCGTGTCGGCTTGCGCGCGCGCCTCGGTAAGCGCCGCGCGCTGAACCGCCAAAGTGCGCGTCAGACGCGCGATGTCGCCCTGCATGGGCAGCCAGATCAGCAGCCACACGAGCGCCGCCGCGGCGAGCGCGGCCCCGACGATAATGGCAACGCGCTCGGCGTGCGTGCGCAGACGCCACCAATGCGTCAGGCGGTCGCGGGCATCGAGTTCGGCAGCGGTTGCCATTAATCGAGGCCGACGCGAAGGCGGGCGCCGCTCGCCGTCGATGCGGCGATCGCCGTGAGCCCCTGTGCTTGCAGGTCGTGCTGGACCCGCGCGATCTGCGCGGCATCGGATTTCTGCAGCTCGAGGACGACATGGCCGTCGGCGTAGCGCAGCGACCGTATCGTGCCTGCCGGCAGCGTCGACAGCCCCGGCGCCGTACGGGCCAGCAGCGGCAGCAAGTCGTCGCGCGCAGCGAGCCCCGCGCGATGGCGGAGTTCCGCGTCGCGCCGGGCGATCGCCTGCAGCGGAGGCACGCCTGCCGCTGTAGCTGGCGCAGCTGCTTGCGCGACGGCGATCAGATCCCGCTGCACGGCGTGCGTCTGCCATTGCAGCCAAAGCCATTGTCCAAGCGTGGCGATGATCTGAATCCCCAACGCCACCGCCGCGATGGCTAATGCCGGGCGGAAGAGCCGCATCACCCCCGATCGCGACGACGGCGAGCCGGCCGCGGTGATCGCCCTGAGATCGACGGCCGAAGCGAATGCCTGCGGGGTCGCGTCGGACCAGCGCCACGGTACGCCGGCGCTGAACGCAACGCCGGTCTGCGCCTTGGCCTGTGCCAGCCGCTCCGAGCTGATGCCGCCGATGTCGACGCGGACGCCGCGCGGGGCGTGCTCGCGCGCCGCCGCAATCGCCAACGCGAGTTCTGCCGGCAGACCGGCGTCACGTGCCGCACCGACACCGATCGATGTGCCGCGATCGGTGACGACGAATCCGGCGTCGGTAATCGACCGCGCGCACCAGCACCAACCGTGGGCGGGTGGCCGCGCCAGATCGCTTTCGAGGACGATGCGGTCCCAGCGCAGGCCTGCGCGCTCCGACGCTGCGGCAAATGTGCGCATCCAAGACGCCGCGACGATCGCGCCGCGCACCGTGCCGTCGGCGGCCTGCGTGCCGAATGCAGCATGGCTGTCTTCAGGGGCGCCGGCAAGCTGGTCTTCGAGCGCGAAACCTGCGGCCGCGGCAACGCGCGGCGCCGGCAGCGGCGGCAGCGTCAGCGTCACCAGCCTGCCGCAGGCGGCCGCGACAACCGCTTCGATGCTCTCCCTCGGAGGCCACTCCGAAGGGCGACCGCGGCCGCTGCGAACCAGCCGGCCGCTGGCGCCGAACAGCGCCCAGTCGGCGGTACGGTCGGCGGCAGGCACGGCGTCGAGCAACACGCGCAGCGTAGTCATCGGCGGAAATTCGGATGCATCGGAGCCAGTGCGCGCCGATTGTACGCGACCCACAGGACGGACCGGGATCGCGATCCCCGCATCATTCCACCACTTGCCACACGACCTGCGGCCAGGCATTCGCACCGGGCGAGCGCTTGAGGAGCGCCCGTGCGCGCGCCAAGGTGTCGCCCTGCCGCGCTTCGATCGATACTTCGAACCAGTCGCTCTTGACGTCGAGCAGGCTTTCATCGACGACGAAGTCCAGTCGCGCCAGGCGGGCACGGAAATCGGCGATGGTGGCGAACGGCGTCTGGGCGCGAGCCGCAACCAGCGCGGTGGCGGCTGGTGCATCGAGGCCGCCGACTAGGGCGGCGAGCACTTCGGGCGGCGCCGTGTTGACGTTGACCGTCGACGGCGCGTCGAGCGTGCTGACAAACGGAAGCACGCGCGCGAGCAGCCCCGGATCCGCGCCGCGAACGGCGAGCAGTTCGCTCGTGCGTCGCACCGGTGCGTTGGCAGCCAGGCCGGGCCGCGTCTGGCTCAGATACCATGCGTCCTCGGCGCCGCCGGGCTCGCTGACCCGATCATCCGCATCGACCCAGTCGGCGATCGCGTTGAGCAGCGCGGGGGGCATTACAAGCGCCATGAAAAGGCGCTGCAACGCCGTGCGCGTCGGCGCCGGCGCCGCGGGCACGCCTGCGATGTTGTTGACGTTGATCCGGCTTTGCGCGTCGACGATGTAGCCTCCGATCGAGCCGTTCTCTATAGGCAGCGCCGGAAGCTTCAGCGCCCACGGTTGCCCGAGATGCACGATACCGCCGGTGGCGTTGTCGTTGACGATCTGGCGCGCCCATTGCACGCCCGCCATCGCCAGCGCCTGCGCCTGCACCTGGTCGCGGCGATGCGCGTGCTCGTTGATCCAACGCTGCTGCTGCCACAATAGCGACGCTGCGATCGTCGCTGCAAGCGCAGCGAGCAGCATCGCCATGATGATCGCCGCGCCGCGTACACGGAGCCGGCGCGCCGACACAGACATCAGCGCAGCGCGAGCCATCGCTCGATCTCCTCGCCCGACGCAAGTGTCACAGTGACCCGGGCCGCGCGCGGCAGGTCGGATTCGCCGGTGAGCGGCCAGCTCTCGACCCATGGGCCGGCCCTCGTCAGATACGACAGCCGAAACCGCGCGACGCCGGAAAGCAACGCGTACGCGCTTGGCTCGCTGTCGCGTGGACGGTCGTATCCTCCCCAGTAGAGCACTTCGACGCTGCCGTTGCGCAGGCGGTAGCCGAGCCTTTGTCCCGTGCTTCCCGGATCGATGAAAAATTCCGGCCCGGCGCGTGAAAACGCGAGCGCACCGTTGCCGGCCGCGTCGACGCCCGCCAGCCAGGCAGGTTCGCGGGCGGCGCCGTTGCGTGCCGGACGCGGCACCGCCTCGCGCAAGTCGGCTTCGAGACGCGCAAAAAAAAGATCGAGCGTCCGCCATTGCGTGGCCTCCGCCGTTAGCCGGGACTCGCTCTCGGAAAGCGCGGCCAGCGCGCGATAACCCATCAGCGCAAGCAGCGCCACGATCGCGATCGCGATCAGCACTTCGAGCAGCGTGAAGCCGGATCGCCCCGCGCTGCAAGACACGTTCATCGCTGCGCCGTCTGACCAAGGTAGCCGACCAGCCGCGCCAGCGTGTAGTCGGGGCGCGCGGCGTCGCCGACGTCGATCTCAATCTTGCGAAAGGCTGGATTCGGCGTTTGGCTGACGGTTTCGCGCCAGACGAATGCGGCACCGGCCTGCGACTCGGTACCGCTGCGCTCGCCCGTCGCCGGCGTCGGCGATTCGAGCTGTGCGACGGCAAGGCGATTCTGCGCGACCCACAGTGCCAGGGTCCGCGCCTTGAGTGCCGTAGCGCTTTCCGCGCTTTGCGCGACGCTGCGAAACCCGGCCGCGAGCGCCACCGCGACGATCGCCAGCGCGACCAGCACTTCGACCAGCGTAAAGCCGGCGCGTACTAGCGCGGCGTCGGGCCGGCCAGCGCGACGCGGTTCAGCGGATCGGCGGTGAGCAGTGTGAACCATTCGGGCGATGCGATCTCGATGACATAAGGTTCGTTGCGACCGCTGGCGCGAAGCGGCAGGATGGCGCCGGCACCGACCGGCAGTCCCGCATACTCGCGCGGCGTCACGCTGAGCGGGGCGGGCAAGAGGTGCGGCTGCAGGACGTCGTCTGTGGACATCGCCTCCCACGTCGAGCCGCCGGCGAGCCGCCGCCAGAATCGATAGCCATTGCCGCCGACGGAAACACCCAGTGTTTCATCCTTCCATTGCGCGAGCTGCGCCGCATGCTCGAGCGCGGCAGCCAGGCGCATGCTTTCGCGCTCGACCGTCCGGCGCGGATCGCTGTCGAGACGGGCATACGCGAGGCCCGCGGCGAGGCCGATCACGATCAGCACGACCAGAATTTCGGCCAGCGTGAACCCGGTCGCGTGATCGGCGCGCGATCGCGGCGAGACTAAAGGTCCCACGACCCGATGTCGGCGTCGAATCCCGTGCCGCCCGGCGCGCCGTCGGCGCCAAAGCTGAAAACGTCGAATTCCCCGCGCAGGCCGGGATTGATGTATTGGTAATTGTTGCCCCAGGGATCCTTGGGCAGCCGTTCCAGATAGCCATTCGGCTTCCAGTTCGGCGGTACCGGGGGCTGCACGGGCTTGGTCACCAATGCGGCAAGGCCCTGATCGCTGGTCGGATAGCGTCCGTTGTCCAGACGATAGAGCTTCAATGCCTGGCTGATCGCGGCGATGTCGTTTTTCGCCGCGATGACGCGCGCTTCGTCCGGCCGCTCGAGCACGCGCGGCACGACAAGTGCCGCAAGAATGCCGAGGATGACGATGACGACCAGGACTTCGACCAGCGTGAAGCCACGCGTCGGTCGGGTCGGTCGCAGAGCCTGCGGCTGCAACGGTGGGTGCATGCACCCATTATAATCGCCCGCATTCGCTTTCCAGATCCGTCGCAAATGCGTTTCGTCGTGGCATTGCTGTTGCTCGCGCTCGCCGTCTGCGGCGCCGCCTATTGGTGGGCGACCGCGCAGCCGCTGCATGTGCCGCCTGGCGGTTATGCGTTGGCGGTCAGGCCCGGGGCGACGCTGCGCTCGGTCGCGCGCGATCTCGCCGCAGCGGACGTGCTACCCGCGGACTGGACGCTGGTCGCGCTGGCGCGGCTTGGCCGTGCCGACCGCACGATCAAGGCCGGCAATTACGAGATCGCCGCGGGAACGACGCTCGCCGGCCTGATGGCGAAGCTGACTCAGGGCGATGTCACGCAGTCTTCGATCGCGATCGTCGAAGGCTGGACGGTGCGCGACCTCAAGGCAGCGCTCAATAGCAATACCAAGATCGTCAAGCGCGTGATCGATCTGCCCGATACCGAGCTGATGCGAAGTGTCAGCGCTACGGAGACGGCGCCCGAAGGTCTGTTTTTCCCCGACACCTACTTCTTTGCCAGCGGATCGACCGATGCCGCATTGCTGACGCGCGCCTATCGCATGATGCACGAACGACTGGACGCGGCATGGGCCTCGCGCGGCAGCGACTTGCCGCTGGCAAATCCCTACGAAGCGCTGATACTCGCGTCGATCGTCGAAAAGGAGACCGGCCGCGCCGCCGACCGGCCGCTGGTTGCGGCCGTGTTCATCAACCGCCTCAAGCTCGGCATGCGACTGCAAACCGATCCCGCGGTGATCTACGGCATCGGCGAGCGTTTCGACGGCAACCTGAAAAAGAGCGATCTCGAAAGGGATCATGCGTTCAACACCTACATCCGCAGCGGTCTGCCGCCGACGCCGATAGCGCTGCCGGGCCAGGCGTCGCTCGACGCCGTCCTGCATCCGGCGGCGGTGCCATATCTCTATTTCGTTGCGCGCGGCGACGGCTCGAGCGAATTCTCGAGCAACATCGCCGATCACAATCGCGCCGTGGCAAAATATCAGCGCGGCGGGCGCTAGCGCGCTTGCCGTTTCGCCTGCCGTTGCGCCGACGTTCCACCGCCAATTGACGACTGATCCATCCCGCGGCCGCCTGATCACCGTCGAAGGCATCGACGGCGCGGGCAAGAGCACGCACCTGCCATGGCTCAAGGAGTCGCTCGAGGGCAAAGGCCGCCGCACTTGGCTGACGCGCGAGCCGGGCGGGACGCCGCTCGGCGAGCGCCTGCGCGATCTGCTGCTGCACCAGCCGATGGCGCAGCTGACCGAGACGCTGCTGATGTTTGCCGCGCGACGCGAGCATTGCGAGTGCGAGATCTGGCCGCGGCTCGACCAGGGCGTCTGGGTCGTCTGCGACCGCTTCAGCGATGCGACTTACGCCTACCAGGGCGGCGGCCATGGCGTTTCCGCCGAGCGCATCGCGGCGCTCGAGCAACTGACCTTGGGTGACTTCCGCCCGGACCTCACGCTGCTGTTCGATGTGCCGGTCGAGGTCGGGCGCGAGCGGCTGGCCGATGGACGTCCGCTGGACAAATTCGAGCGGCAACAGCCCGGATTCTTCGAACGCGTGCGCGCCGCGTATCTGGCCCGTGCCGCAGCCGAACCGTCGCGCTTTCGCATCATCGACAGCACGCGGCCGCAAGCGGCGGTGCGCGCGGAGCTTGCCGTGATCGTCGCCGCACAATGAACGCATCGACGCTGCCGCAGCCCGTGGCGGCGCACGGGTTGCTGGCGTGGCACCGCGATCTTGCTACGCTCGCGCTGCGCCAGCGGGCGCGATGGCCGCAGGCCTTGCTGATCGCCGGCAGGCGCGGTCTCGGCAAGCGCGCGCTGGCTTTGCACTTTGCGCGTGCGCTGCTATGCGAGGCGCCGCGCGCCGATGGCGACGCCTGCGGCGTCTGCCCGGGCTGCGTCTATGGGGCTGCCGGCGCGCATCCCGATATGCGCCTGATCGAGCCGCTGCTGTACGACGAGGATGGCAATGTCACGATCGTCGACGCCATCACCGTCGATCGCATTCGCGAGCTGACGGCATTCACGCAACTTTCGACGCACCGGCATCGCGCCAAGGTCGCGGTGATCGCACCGGCGGAGACGATGAACGCAGCCGCGGCCAACGCCTTGCTCAAAACGCTCGAAGAGCCTCCCGCGGATACCTACCTGATACTGGTCAGCCATCAGAGCGCGCGCTTGCCGGCGACGATCATCAGCCGTTGCCAGCGGTTGCCGGTGCCCGAGCCCGACCTGGCAACGGCCACAGCGTGGCTTGCGGAGCAAGGCGTCGCCAACGCCGGCCGGGTCCTGGCGCAGGCCGGCGGCGCGCCGCTGCTGGCGCTCGAGCTCGCGGACCCCGCGCTGCAGCGCGAATGCGATACCTTGCTCGCCGAGCTTGGGCGGCCGGAGCGTCTGTCGCCGGTCGCGATCGGCGCGCGCCTCGACGCGGCAGCAAAGGACCAGCGCAAGGCGCTGCTCGGGGCAGCCGTGTACTGGCTGCTGACCTGGACCGCCGACCTTGCGTCGGTGGTAAGCGGTGGGGCGCCGCGATTTCACCCGCAGCGCCGCGATGCGCTGGCGGCACTGGCGACGCGTGTGGCGCGGGTCCCGTTGTTCCGCTATTATCGAACGCTATTGCAGCAACGCGCGCTGCTCGCGCATCCGTTGCAGCCGCGGCTGGTTGCGGAAGCGCTGTTGATCGATTACCGCGATCTTTTCGCGCGGGGCAAAGCCGAGTGATTACCGCGGTACGAAGCCGCAAACAGTCAACCTGGGCAACGACACGACGATGGCGGCGGAACGCTCTTCCAATACGGCGACACGGGCAATGCTCAACCGGCCCGGCGTGCTTTCGCTCAACATCCGTGAAAAGGCCGCGCTCTACGCCGCGTACATGCCGTTTCTCAAGGGCGGCGGCATATTTATCCCGACCAGCCGTAGCTATCAGCTCGGCGAGGAAGTATTCATGCTGTTGTCGCTGATGGACGATCCGCAGCGCATCGCGGTCCAGGGCAAGGTCGTCTGGATCACGCCCGAAGGCGTGCAGGGGAACCGGACGCAGGGCATCGGCGTCCAGTTCACACCCGACGAGACCGGCGCATCGGCGCGCGCGACGATCGAAAGGCTGCTCGGCGAGACGCTGGCCTCGAACCGACCGACGCATACGATGTAGCAGAGTGTTCGTCGATTCGCACTGCCACATCAATTTTCCTGAGCTGGCGGCGGATCTGCCGGCGGTCCTCGAGGCAATGGTGCAGAACCGCGTGACGCACGCGATGTGCATCGGCGTCAACCTGCCCGACCTTCCGCAAGTTCTCGCGCTGGCCGAAGAACACGCCAACATCTATGCGAGCGTCGGCGTCCATCCCGACAATGAGGGTACACCCGAGCCCACGGTCGACCAGTTGATTGCGCTCGCGGCGCGGCCGAAGGTCGTCGCGATCGGCGAAACCGGCCTCGACTATTACCGCGCCACCGGCGATCTCGAGTGGCAGCGCCAGCGTTTTCGCACGCATATCCGCGCCGCGCGCTCATGCGGCAAGCCCTTGGTTATCCATACCCGTGCCGCAGCGGCCGACACACTGGCCATCATGCGCGCCGAGAGCGCGGGCGACGCAGGCGGCGTCATGCATTGCTTCACCGAAAGCTGGGACGTCGCGCAAGGCGCGCTCGAACTGGGGTTTCATATTTCCTTTTCCGGCATCGTCACGTTCAAAAATACCGTCGCGCTCAAGGACGTCGCGCGCCGCGTCCCGCTGGAGCGCATGCTGATCGAAACCGACGCGCCGTACCTCGCACCGGTCCCGCATCGGGGCAAGCTGAACCAGCCGGCGTACGTGCGTCACGTCGCCGAGGAAATCGCCCGCCTGCGCGAGGTGCCGGTCGAAGTGATCGCCAGCGCGACCTCGGCCAATTTTTTCCGGATGATCGGGACCGCCGCGCATGCGGTGTAGCGGCGGCAGTTTGACGGCACTCACCTGGCTGCGGCTGCTGCCGTTCGCGCTCCTCGGTTTCGCGCCGGCGCAGGCCGGGGCGCAGGCACTCTATGAGCGATTCATCAACTCGGTCACGGTCGACCGTTCCGGCGAGGTTGCGGCTCTGCTCGCCCGGGGCATTGATCCGAATACCGTCGATCCGAATGGCGACCCCGTGCTGCTGATTGCCGCGCGATCGGGATTCGGGCCGACGCTCGACGCGCTGCTTGCCGCCGGCGCCAAGGTCAACATAAAAAACCCCTACGGCGACACCGCAATCATGGTCGCCGCGATCGGCGGGCACCTGGAGATAGTCAAGAAGCTGTTCGCGCGCGGCGCCGAAATCAATCGCGCCGGATGGACACCGCTGATCTACGCGGCGACCGGCGGGCACGCCGACGTCGCGCGCTATCTGATCGATGCCGGCGCCGAGGTCAACGCGGCATCGCCCAACGGAACGTCGGCGCTGATGATGGCCGTGCGCGGCGGGCACGGCGCCGTCGTCGACCTGTTGCTGGCCAACGGCGCCGACATCGGGCATCGCAACGAAGCCGGCGCGACGGCACTGGCGTGGGCGAAGCGCGGGGGATTCGATTCGATCGAGCGCGTGCTGCGGCGGCGCGGCGCCAAGGACTAGAGACTTAAGCGGCGGGAGGCGCTTACTGGCTTTAGCGGTAGGTATCGGCGATGGCGTCGGTGCGCGCGGGCGGCGTGGCTGGCGGGACCCCCGCGCGCGCCGAAGGAATCAGATCGGGCAGAACGCCGATCAGCCGGCGCGCGCCGTCAAAGCGCTGCTGCCAATAGTGCTGCGTCATCGCGACGATCTCGACCTCGCCGCCGCGATGCGGCGCGTGGATGAAGCGATTGTCGCCGAGGTAGATGCCGACATGCGAAAAAGGCGAGCTTCGGGTGTTGAAAAACACCAGATCACCGGCGCGCAGATCGCCCGCAGCGACCCTGCCGCCCAGCCGTGCCATCTCGCGCGATGTCCTCGGCAAGGTCACGCCGACGACTTCCTGAAACACGTAGCGGACCAGGCCGCTGCAGTCCAGGCCGCGTTCAGGACTGGTGCCGCCGTATTTGTAATCGACGCCGATTAGTCCCAGCGCATAGATCGCAAGATCTTGCGCGCTCTGCAGCACGCCAGCCGCCGGGCGATCGGCGGTCCGGGGGAGCTTGGCGGCGGGTGACGCAGGCCCCGCCAGTGCGGCCTCCGGCAGCATCGATAGCGACATCGCGGCGAGCGCAAGCGCCGCGGCGCGGCTCAGCGCGCTCACGAATGCAGCTCGTCGCGGCGGGGGAAGGGGCATGCGTCGGTTTTATTCGCTGATTCAGCGGCTTGCAACCATACCTTCGGTGCGGCCGCAAGTCAATCCGCGCGGCCGCGGGAGGCGCGCCGGCGCCGGACTTCCTTGGGGTCCGCCAAGAGCGGCCGGTAGACTTCGACGCGGTCATGGTCGGCCAGCACCGAATCGAGCGCGACACGCTTGCCGTAAACCCCGACCGCCATTAACACGATTTCCGGATGGCGTGCCGCGAGTCCGGAACTCGCCAGCGCGTCGGCAACGCTCGATCCGGCCGGCAGATCGACCTCGATCTCGGTCGCGCCCGCGGGCAGCGCATAGACGACGCTGACGGTGATCCGACTCACGCGCCGCCCCCATAAACGGCCGCCGCGCGCTTGACGAAGGCGTTGATGAAACTGTCCGCGATGCGGCCGAAGACCGGACCTATCAGCGTTTCCAGCACTGCCGTCGCAAATTCGTAGTTGAGCTCGAATTCGACCTTGCACGCGGACTCTGCAAGAGCGCGAAACTGCCAGATGCCGTCGAGGCGGCGAAACGGGCCGTCCCGAAGCTCGATGACGATCCGGTCGGGCGGCTGGTTGCGATTGGCGGTGGTGAAGTACGCGCGCACACCGTGATAATCGATGTCGATGCGCGCCAGCGTCCCGTCAGCGCTGCG
>JBDTXW010000027.1:0-19013 GCA_040005975.1 Betaproteobacteria bacterium
CCGGCACGAATCAAGCCACCCGAGCCGGCGCCGGTCGCGCCAGCGCTGCCGCAGCTGCCCGCTATCGTCGAGCGCGAACTCGTTCCGCATTCGTCTGCCGCAGGCAAGGCGCCAGTCCCCAGACGCGCTAACGCCACGCCGAAGGCCGTCGTGACGGCGCCCGAAGCGCCGCCGGAAGTCGAGATCGTTCGCGTGCCGCCGCTGGCGCTCGCGCCTGCACCTCGGCAGGTACCGCGCGCCGATACCTGGCGGCAGATGAATCAAGCGATCGGCAGCTGCCCCGAGGGATTTCTCGCCCGCGTCGTCTGTGAGCAGCGCGTCCGCTTGCAGTATTGCGAAGGGCATTGGGGCCAGGTGCCGCAATGCCCCGGCGGTCCGAAAGCCGATCACGATTGAACAGCGCACTTCGGGTCGAAGAGCGCCAGCCTTACAATCCGATGTACTTGGTCGCAAACACAATCCGGCCCAGACGCAGGCTTGAACGCTTCACGACCTTGGCGGCGCCGCCGAGAAAAATCGGAATCCATGCCTCGTCGATCTTGATGTCGGGATGGTGGCGAAGGCAAATGCCGGTCAGGGGCTTCAAGGTCGCGTAGTCGAGCACCGGGCGCTTCACGCCGTCCAGCCATATTTCGATCATGCCGTCCGCGCGTCCGATACCGTTGCCCAGAGCGTCGGGATTGGAGAGATCGATGCTGTTCATCTTGATGCGGTGCTCGATCGTATAGGCCTTCCCCTTCTCCATCGCGGTGCCACCGACGAAAAAATTCTGTCCCGTTCCGGCATACTGGCTTAGCCCGGTCTGCGGCATTCCAGGCCAATACACGTACAGCACCGCGGGCGTGAGATCGCCATACGGATTCCCGTCGTTCTCGAAGCGCGGAAACCATCCTCGCGCCGACCACCCGGACAACCAATCGACCGGCACACCCTTCGCACCGGCGGGCTCATGTCTGCCCGTCGTCCGATCCCCGCCGTTGCCGGAAAGCGACTCGTATTGCAGCGGGTCCTGGTAAACCGGCCTTCGACCATAGCGACCGGCCATTCCCGGCAGCTTGCCGCCGTCCTCGATCGGCCCCCAATCCGGCCCGAACATGATTTGATACTGGTAATACGCTTCCTCGAGGCCATCCAGCCCGTGCTGGCTGCGATAGTAGTCGAGGATCACCGGCGCTTCACCGTTGCCGATACCGGGAGTGAATGCAGCCTCGATGCAATTTCCGAGTTGGGCATCCTGCTGGTAGGAAAAACACCCCGCCGTCGTGTAGCCGACGTAGATGTTCGTCGGAAACGACCCGGGCCAATCGTGGACGAAAATGACGTTCGGGTCCGCGGCAATCTGGGCGATCGTCTTACCTTGTGCGAGACCCTGTTCCACCGTGCCGGCCGGCATGATCTCGGGCGGGTTGATGCGGTAGATCGCGAATTGCGCCGGGCCGTACTTTACCGCCGTAACCACGAGTTCCGCATCGGCCACGTCGGCCGCCGTCAACGCGCCGTAATCGAATTGCATCAGCCATGACATGCCTGCCCCGGGCCCCAACAGCGGGTCCTGATGGTCAGAGAGGACCGTGCTCGGCGACAGCACGGCGTCTGAAATGCAGGGACACGCCTGAACTGACTTGTCCGGCCTGGTCACGTTGACTACAGGGCGCATCGCGGGGTCGGGATTGTGTCTGGACGCTACCTGTACGCTGCCCGACGTGCCGCGCAGAAGCATCCCGGTGTCGCCCGCCGTGAGCGAGGCGACCACGAGCGTCTTGACGTTGAATTTGCTGGGCGTCGGAATGAGCGGGGAGGGGACTTGCGCCAGCGAATACGGGTTTGATCCCTGCGCGACGCCGTTGGCGTCGAGCCAATCTCCGGCGCTGTTCCGCCAGACCAGGCGCAGGTGATAGTTGAAAAAATCCCGATTTACGCCTGAACCGACGTCCGACATCAGTACCTGATTGACGTTGGCCGGATTAGCCGGCGGTGGTGGCGCGGGCGGCGGCGCTGTTGGCGGCGCTGGCGGCGATATGGGATCGCTCGAGGCTGCCCCATTGCCACCACCTCCACCCCCGCAGGCGGAAACTGACGCGGCGATGCCCACGCCGGCAATCAGAAACTCTCGCCGCGACGTCATCGCAACGCCTCGTGGGCATCAAGCGCCGGTGTCTGCAGCATCACCATTCACAATCCCTTCGCAGTATTCGGACCGGTCGCTGTTTCGAGTCCGCAGGCCGGAATGAAAACCGTACCACACAGTCGCGCGACACCGAAGGCCGCTCGGATGCGACGAACGGCGTATCAAACGCGAGACAGTGCAGACAGAACCGGAAGGATGGTTTCGCGCCCTACGCGCTGAGCGATGCGCGGCGTTCGGGCGCGGGCCGGGTTTGGGTGACTTAGCCTCTGCCGACAAAAGGCATCTTGGTCGCCATGATCGTCATGAACTGCACGTTGGCGTCCAGCGGCAGGCTCGCCATGTAGACGACCGCGCTCGCGACGTGCGCGACGTCCATCAGCGGCTCGACGGCAACCTGTCCGCTGGCCTGCGGTACGCCCTTGGCCATCCGCGCCGCCAGGTCGGTCGCCGCGTTGCCGATGTCGATCTGGCCGCAGGCGATGTCGTATTTCCTTCCGTCGAGCGACCCCGACTTGGTCAAGCCGGTAATCGCGTGCTTGGTTGCGGTGTAAGGCGCCGAGTTCGGTCGTGGTGCATGCGCCGAAATCGAGCCGTTGTTGATGATGCGTCCGCCCCTGGGCTCCTGGTTTTTCATCATCCGGAACGCTTCCTGCATGCACAGGAACACGCCGGTCAGATTGATGTCGACGACCGTTTTCCACTGCTCGACGCTCAAATCCTCAAGATTGATGCCCGGGGCGCCTACGCCGGCGTTGTTGAATAGAAGATCGAGACGGCCGAACGCCTCGCCGGCCTTCGCGAACAGCGCCCGTACCGCCGCTGGGTCGCTGACGTCGGTCGGCACCGCCAGCGCTTGCTTTGCCGCGCTGCCGGCGGCGGACACCGTCTGGTCGAGTGCGTCGCCGCGGCGGCCGGCGAGCGCCACGCGATAGCCATCGTTCAGCAGCGCAAGCGCGACAGCGCGGCCGATGCCGCTGCCGGCACCTGTGACAATGGCGGTCTTCGAGGTTGAAGGCATTAGACGGGGTCCTTGCTGGATGGCATCGTGGGGAAAGGTGTCGAGTTTGCAGTAGCTGCATCAGCTCGCTAGAGGTGGCCGGGGCCGAAAGCGTCGGGCAGCAGCTCGACGAGCCGATATCGCCGCTCGCCCCCCTCACCGTCACTGCAGCAGACGACGAGCGCGTCGGCGCCGAATTCCGAGAGCACTTGCCGGCAGGCGCCGCAGGGCGGTGTCGGGCCGCCGGTTGGCGTGTAGACGAGCAATGCGTCGATACGGCGCGCGCCGTCGGCGACGGCACGAAAAATCGCGTTCCGCTCGGCGCAGATCGACAGGCCGAACGAAGCGTTCTCGACGTTGGCGGCGGTGTGGATGCTGCCGTCGGCGCACAACACGGCGGCCCCGACGGCGAAACGCGAATACGGCGCGTACGCGCGCTGCGCTGCGGCGATCGCGCCTTGTTTCATCTTAGCAAGCGTTGCGGGCGGAACCTGCCGCGGTTCCGGAGCGCGTTCATGCCCACCAGTCATCCGGCGGCGTCCTTAATCGAAGCTGACCGGCGACTGCCGTTGCCGGTTGACGTGCAGGCGAAAGACATCGGGGCGCGCGTAGTGGCCGGCGACGTCGATGCGCCGCCGCGCGGCGGCAACCGCACCGAGGTCGATGTCGGTGTAGAGAATGCCGGCTTCCCTGCGCAATGGCCCGGCGACTATCTTGCCGGCCGGCGCGACGACGACCGAGTCGCCGTCGTTGATCCACTCGTCGGCATCCGGATAGAGCCGCGCCTTGTCGGGAAAATCGGCCGGCAGGTCGCGCGCGTTCAGAAGCGTGCCGCTGCCGACGACCCAGCAGCCGCCTTCGCGCGCGATATGCTGCAGCGTTCCTATCCATCCGTCGCCGCTGTCGTAGGTCGGCGCGATGTAGACTTCGACGCCCTGCGCGTACAACGCATAGCGGGCGAGCGGCATGTAGCTCTCCCAGCAGATCATCGTCGCAACGCGGCCGCAGGGCGTGTCGACGACGTTGAGCGTCGATCCGTCGCCGAAGCCCCAGATCATGCGCTCTGGATTGGTCGGCATCAGCTTGCGGTGTTTGTTGAGCAGTTCACCATCGGGGCCGATGACGACCGCGGTGTTGTAGATCGTGCCGCGGCTCGCCTCGTCGTCGCGCTCCGTCATGCCGCAGACGATCGTCACCTGGTGCTCACGCGCCGCCGTGCAAAGGGGTGCGAGGTCGCCGCGGCCGATACTGACGGCGTTGTCGATGAGCCGTGCATGCAGCTTGGCCGTGAGGCCGCCGTCGGGGCCGGGACGCAATCGCCAGATCCACGCCGGATAGCACGGCACGAATGACTCGGGCAGAACGATCAGTGCCGCGCCGGCGGCGGCCGCGGTGTCGACCCATCGCACCGCTTCGCGCAGGCTCGCGTCGCGGTCGAGCACGGCGGGAGCTTGCTGGATGATCGCGACTTTAGGCATCGCATTGTCCTTGCCGGAAGCGTGAGGCGATCGGGCGCTGCATGCAGCGAGCTTACGGACGGATTCTCGCTCGCCATCGAGCGGCGGTCCGTCGCGCCGTGGCCATGAGTTTAGCACTGGATGGCGGGCGGACCGCCGTGCCGGCCGCTTTAGGAACTTCCGATCGGCGCGGCGGCTCGAAACGTTTATCCTTGCTACGCTGCCGCGGTGATTGTCTGTACGCGGCTCGCCCGGCGCTGCCGCGGGCGCTCGTCTCGATCACGGATTCATCAACGATGGCACTGGCAAGCATACCCACGCCCGCGGGCGCCGACGCTGGCGCGTCGGTGTTGACGACCCGGCAGGCATTCCTGCGCGTCTTTCCAGGCGTGATGGTCGCGATGTTCCTCGCGGCTGCCGACCAGACGATCCTCGCCAGCGCTTTGCCTACGATCGCGAGCTCGCTCTCCGGTTTTGCCGACATCTCCTGGATTGTCATTTCGTATCTGCTGGCGGCGACGATCGCTGCGCCGCTGTATGGACACCTCGGCGACCGTTTCGGCCGCAAGCGCATGCTGCTTGGCGCGCTAGCGATTTTTTCGGTGGCGTCGCTCGGATGCGCATTGGCGCCGACGCTGCTGCTGCTGATCATTGCACGCGCCGTGCAGGGACTGGGCGGCGGAGGTCTTATGACCTTGGCGCAGGCGCTGATCGGCGAACACGTCTCGCCGCGCGAGCGGGGCCGGTTTTCGGGCTATTTCGCCACGGTCTTTGCGCTGGCGAGTACGTCGGGGCCGGTGTTCGGAGCCTATCTGACCGAGCACGTGAGCTGGCGCGCCATTTTCGCGATCAACATTCCGCTCGGCCTCGTCGCCGCGGTCCTCGCCCGGCGCATTCCCGACCACGCGCCGGCGCGCGAAGGACGATTCCGACTGGACATCATCGGCGCGTTGCTTTTCGTGCTGGCGACGCTGTCGCTGCTGTTCGCGCTGTCGTCAGGAGGGCACCGCTACGCATGGGCCTCGTGGCCGATAGTGGCTCTGGTGATCGTCGCCGCGGCGGGGTTCGCGCTTCTGGTGCTGTGGGAGCGTCGCGCTGCCGACCCGGTGCTGCCGCTGCGCTTGCTGGCCATGCCCGCGATCGCTCGTTCCGACGCGGTCGTATTCTGCTTCGGCGCGACGCTGTTCGCGACGATCCTGTTCCTGCCGCTGTACCTGCAGCTGGGCCGCGGCTTCGCCATCGGCCAATCGGGGCTATTGCTGCTTCCGATCACCTTGGCGATGGTCGTATCGTCGGCCATCACTGGCAAGCTGGTCTCGCGTACCGGCAGAGTGACGATATTTCCGCAGCTGGGCATGAGTATCGCCACGCTGGCATTCATCTCGCTCGCAGTGGCGCTCAGTCGTGGATCGACCGCGGTTGTTCTGGGGATGACCTCGATAGCGGGTATCGGTCTGGGCATGGTCATGCCGCCGACGCAAGTCACCGTGCAACTGGCCGCGGGTCCCGCATCGCTCGGCTCGGCGACGGCATCGATCGCGCTGTCGCGCGCGATCGGCGGCGCCACCGGCGTGGCGATCGTTGGAGCGGTGCTTATCAGTGCGCTGGGCGTTGCTGCCGATTCGTTGCCGGCACTGCTGTCGCGGGTGATCGAAGCAGGACCGGATGCCGTCGCGCAGATGTCGGTCGCCGAGCGCACAACGGCGGCCGCAACGTTCGATCGTGCCTATCGCTTGGTTTTTGGGCTGCTGGCCGGGGTGACGCTGGCCGGAGCAGCGCTGGCGCGCACCATTCCCCGCCCCGACTGGTCTCTGAGCGGCCAACCGACGAAGCCCTTACCGGGGACCGGGCCGCGGTGACGCGGTGCCAAGCGTCGACGGCGAGGTCAGGCGCGAATTGACAAGGCTTCTGCCTCGGAATAAAAAGAATGGTCGATCAACGCAGTCGACCAGGAGATATACATGGCTAAGGCAAAGGCGAGAAGCAAGAAATCCGCTGCGGGCGAGAGCGTCTACCGCATTACCGAGCTGGTCGGTACCAGTCAGGTCTCATGGGAGGACGCAGCCAAGCGTGCGGTCGAAACGGCGGCAGGGTCGCTGCGCGACCTGCGCATCGCCGACATCGTCAAGCTCGACATGAGGGTCGAGAACGGCAAGGTCGCGGCCTACCGCGCGCGCGTCGCCCTGTCGTTCAAATACGAAGGCTGACGACGGCGTAGCACCGCGGCAGCTGCAGCGCTTTCTGCCTGCCGTGACGAACGTCCGCCGCATGGCGGACCGTCGCCGCTAATACGTTCGCGTCGAGGTGCTGCGAGCTGAGCTCGCCGCGGCAGGCGCGGCGGTGCGCACGGTGCTGCCGGCGCCACCCGCCGCTGCGCCACCCGTCGTAACCCTGCCACCGCTGCGGCCGAGGTAAGGCCGCATTCCCGCGACGATGTCTTCGACGCTGGCCGCGCTTGACGTAGCGGTCGTCGGCACGACCTGGGCGCATCGGTCGGTGTCGATCACCATCAGATATTCGCCGCGCTGACGCATCGCTGCGCGCGCTCTCGACCCGCCGTCGCTCAAATCGAGCGGAGGTGTCGCGTCGCGATAAATGACCTGATCGTTGCGATCGAACACGATGTTGCAGACCATCGCCTCGGCTGGAAAGGCCGAAGCGCCGATCGCGACGCCGAGAGCAGCCGCATAGAGTGAATACTTGTGCATGGTGATCCTAAGGGTAGCGTAGCCGCATCCTATGCCTGCAGGAGCAGCGACGCAACCGGCGGGACTCCGAGGCAGGGCGGAATCGCGCAAAAGGCGATCGGCGTGGCAACATAGGCGACGAACGTGCAGACACGAGGACGGCATGGCGAAGGGCATACCCAAGATCCGCAGCGTGGCGTTGCCCGGGAGCGTCAAGGCACCGTTCGCCGCGGCGCAATATGTCGCCCCGGCGCGGAAGACCGACCGCGTCGAAGTCACCGTGCGCCTGCGCCGCAAAAAGGCGCTGCGCTCGTCGGCCGTTAGCGGCGCATTCCGGCGCGTCGGCTACGAAACCTTTCGCGCCGAGTACGGCGCGTCTGCGCGCGACGTTGCCGTCGTGGAAAAATTCGCGCATGCGCACGGCCTCGACGTCACGCGCGTGAGCCTTGCGCAACGCGCGGTCGATCTTTCGGGAACCGTCGCCGCGATGGAGGCGGCATTCGGCACGAAGCTTCGCTGCTACCGGTATGCGCAGCGCGAATACCGGGTGCGCACCGGACCGATCATGATTCCGGCCGAGCTCGCCGCGATCGTCGAGGGCGTGTTCGGACTCGACAACCGGCCGCACGTCGAGCCGCACTTCCGGATCGCGAAGACGAGCCGCAAGAACAAGGCGCGGGCCGCCGTGCCGGGCTTCACCCCACTCGAGGTCGCGGCTCTGTACGCGTTCCCCAAGGGCTACGACGGCAAGGGCCAGACGATCGCGATTCTTGAGTTCGGCGGCGGCTACCGGGCTGCCGATCTCGCCAAGTATTTCTCCCGACTCCGTGTGCCGATGCCCTCGGTCGCGGCGGTGTCGGTCGGCGGCGCGCACAACGCGCCGACCGGCAATCCGAACAGTCCCGACGGCGAGGTCGTGCTCGACATCGAGGTCGCCGGTGCGGTCGCGCCGGGGGCGAAGATCGTCGTCTATTTCGCGCCCAACACCGACGACGGCTTCATCAATGCGTTATACGCGGCAATCCACGACAACCTGCGCCGGCCGGCGATCGTGTCGATAAGCTGGGGCAGCGCGGAGACCAACTCGACCTTGCAGTCGCTGAAGGACTACGACGCCGCGTGCATCGATGCCGCGGCATTGGGCATCACCGTGTGCGCGGCTGCCGGCGACCATGGATCGAGCGACATCGATCCGCCGGGCAAGCGCGCAAACGTCGATTTTCCGGCGTCATCGCCTCATGTACTGGCGTGCGGTGCGACCCGCCTGCAGGCCCGCGGCGATGTGATCGTCGCCGAGACCGTCTGGAACACGCACGACGGCTGGGCGACCGGCGGCGGCATCAGCGAGATCTTTGCGCTTCCCAGCTACCAGAAAGGCGCGGGTGTACCGAAGTCGGCGAACAAGGGCGGCAAGGCCGGACGCGGCGTTCCCGATGTCGCCGGCAACGGCGACAGCGAAACCGGCTACCGGATTCTGGTCGACGGCATTCAGCAGGTGGTCGGCGGCACCAGCGCCGTGGCGCCGCTCTGGGCGGGCCTGATCGCGCGCCTCAACCAGGCCAAGAAAACGCGCCTGGGATTCGTGCACGGCAAGCTCTACGCGCTGCCGGCCGGCAAGGGCCTGCGCGACATCACGGTTGGCGACAACGGCGCCTACCAGGCCAGGGCCGGATGGGACGCTTGCACCGGGCTGGGCGCGCCCGATGGCGAGGCGCTGCGCAAGGCGCTGTAGGCCCCGTCGCGGACCCGCGAGCTCAGTCGGCGCGGATCCCCGCGAGTCTGGCCACATCCGACCAGCGCGCGACGGCAGCCTTGATCTCTCCGCTGAATTGTTCGGGCGTGTTCGACATCGGCTCGCTGCCCATCGTAAGAAATTGCGCGCGCACGTCGGGCTGTTGCACGATGCGGGCGAGTTCGCGGTGCAGCCGCGCGATGATTTCCGGCGGAGTACCTGCCGGCGCGAGCATGCAATTCCACGAGGTGACCGCGAAGTCTTGGTAACCCAGCTCGGCGATGGTCGGCACGTCGGGCCAGTTGGTCGCGCGCCTGCCGGTGGCCACGGCCAGCGCCCTGAGCCGGCCGCTGCGCAGGAACGACTCGACGGTGCCGATAAAGCTGAAGTACACGGGAACGATGCCGGAAACGACGTCGTTCAAGGCCTGCCCACCGTTGGCATACGGCACGTGCAGCAGCTCTACGCCGGTGCGCTGCTGTAGCATCACAGCGGCCAGGTGCTGGGAGCTGCCGACACCCGGCGTCGAGTAGGCTATCTTGCCCGGCGCCTTGCGCGCCAGCGCGATCAACTCGTCGAGGGTGCGCACGTTCAGCGCAGGATTGACGACGATCATCATCGGCGGCTCGCTGAGCTTGGTGATCGGTGCGAATGCCGCGATCGGATCGACCGCACGCGAACCCATCGTGCTCGGGAGGCTGGTGATGAACGAGCCGGTGAGAAGCAGCGTGTAGCCGTCGGGCGCTGCCTTCGCCACGGCGTCGCTGCCGATGTTCCCCGACGCGCCGGGTCGATTGTCGACGATTACCGGCTGACCGACAGCCTCCGAGAGCTTGGCCGAGACGATGCGTCCGGCCAGATCGAGCTGCGTTCCGGGTGCGAACGGAACGACGATCCTGATCGGTCGGTTTGGATAGTCGCCCGTGTCGGCAGCAACCGCTCGAACCGTCATCAGGCCGATACAGCAGACGAGCGCGAGCAGCAGCGGCATCGTCGGCCGCGGCGGCAGCAAGCTAGGGAACGCGGACACGCGACGCCGGCTTATGCGTGCCAAACTGCCCGAGGGCGATTGCCGTCAGAGCCCTCGCCAGCTCGGGCTCGTTCCAAGGTACATCGACCGGCAAGCGGCGCAGATGCGGGCTTTGCGGATCGCGCATCCACTCCTGCGGAAAATGTGCGCAAAAATGCTCCTCGCCCGCGGCGAGCTGCTCACGCGGAGGTGCCGTGCCGTGCATCGCGGCGTACAGTGCGGCTCCGGCATCGACGTTCATTAGGGCGCCGCGATGGGTGCCATGCGAGATACGACGGTTGATCTCGAGGAGACACGGCTCGCCTCCCGCCGGATCGATGATGAATTCGGGTGAAAAAATGCCCGTGATGCCAAAGCCGGCGGCGAGCCGCGCGGAGGCTGCGTGCATTTGCGGTGAACGGAAGTAGCGCACGGCGCTGGTCGGGCCTTTGCGCTCGCCCTCGATTTTTTCCACCGCAACTCCTGATACCAGTACGCCACGCCAAGCGACCGCCGTGTAGAAATGTATTGTACCGGCGATATACGCCTGAAGCACGATCCGCCCGGCGGATAAGTCGTCGAGATCGAGCGCAGGCATCGCCACCAGTCGCGCGAACTGGCGGTCGGCCAGGGCTTGATCGGCGCATATCGCTACTGCTTCCCCTGCCGTCGAGTGGCTGCGCTTCATGACGATCGGAAAACCATGGTCCGAAGTAAATTGCTTGGCCGCGTCGAGATCAGCGATGACAATGGACGGAGGCACGCGCAGCCCCAGCGCCGCGGCGGCGGGCCCAATCATCGTCTTGTCGATGCTGGCCCGGTAAAAGGCGGGATCGCCGAGCGAATCGGCGATCAACGCCGCGAGTTGCAGGCGCAGAGTAGGCAGCATTGTCGAAGGCGGCGATAGCGCAAGCAGCATGAGGAGCCGTAACGCCGTGTCGTCACATGGCAGCACCAAGCGCGGTGAAGTGGACTTGACCATCGATACGAACGCTTCTACCCACGTGGCAGCCGTTGCATTGGGAGGCAGATGGCCGATGTTGACCAGAAATCGACTCGTCTCTGCCACCGATCCCGGCGGTACGAGGAGCGAGACCGCAAAGCCTGCGTTGGCGAGGTCGCGCGGCATGCGCGCTGCGCCGAGCCATTCGGTAGCGGTAGCAACCATTAACAAAGGGGTCGGCATGGTTGCATCGGGTGGAATGACGTCGGGGAGGCGAGATGATACGCTTGCCACGCACTTGGGGGCGGCTATGAAAATCGCACATCTACATCTAATGAGCGCCTGCGTGATGGTAACCGCCGCTGCGGCGGCGGCGCTCGCAACCGACGCCCGCGCGACTTCGCCGGCGCCGGTCTATTTCGACGTTTCGCGCGGCGCGCATCCGCACGATGTCGCGGCAGCGCCAGGCGCCGGTGGCCCGGTCTACTACACCGCGCAATCGACCGGCAAGCTCGGCATACTCGATCCAAAGTCGGGCAAGTTCGATGAGATCGCCCTGGGCGCGCACTCGGCACCGCACGGAGTGATTGTCGGGCCGGACGGCGCGGCCTGGATTACCGACGGCGGCCAGAACGCGATCGTGCGCTTCGATCCGGCGACGCGCCAGACGAAGGCCTGGCCGCTGCCGCAGGATGCCGGCAACGCCAACCTCAATACGGCAACGTTCGACAAGAGCGGCCGGATCTGGTTTACCGGGCAGAGCGGAATCTACGGCAGGCTCGATCCCGCATCCGGCGACATGCGCGTGTGGAAGGCACCGCGCGGGCGCGGGCCCTATGGCATGGCGACGACGCCTGGCGGCGACGTCTATTTCGCCTCGCTCGCCGGAAACTACATTGCGCGCGTCGACACCTCGAGCGGCGAAGCCACGGTGATCGACCCTCCGACGCCCGCGCAAGGCGCACGTCGCGTGTGGTCGGACTCGGGCGGCCGGATCTGGGTCAGCTATTGGAACACCGGACAGCTCGGGATGTACGACCCTGCCGCACGCCGCTGGCGCGAATGGAAGCTGCCGGGCAACGCCCACACTTATGCGGTCTGGGTCGACGACAAGGACAAGGTCTGGCTCACCGACTGGAGCGCCAATGCGATCGTGCGCTTCGACCCCGTCAGCGAAAAATTCGACGGCGTTCCGTCCAACCGCGTTAAGGCGGACGTGAGACAAATGCTTGGCCGGTCCGGCGAAGTCTGGGGCGCCGAATCGGGCACCGATCGACTGGTGATGGTTCCCGCCTGGTAGCGGGCCGACGCAGGCGTCCGGTTGCGTACAAGGCGCAACGCGTTTGCACAAATTACAGCGCCGGTCCCAATGCATCCCGATACGGGGGGTGACTGGCCGATTCCAGCCGAAGCACATTGCGCCGATAAACCCCGATGGCAAAAAGCCTTTCCGGGCGAAAAGCGTGGCATCCTGCTTGCAAGACGAAACCCTTGTCGGAGGCGCGCCGACATGCGGCAGCTTGGCGCGCGAATTGCTCCGCTGTAGTCGGGACGCGCACGGCGCGTGGCGCATAGCCGCAGCCGTGCCACTTTTTGATTTGCGCAAGAACGAGGAGAAGCCATGAAGAGTTCAACGACGACACGGATCGCGGTCGCCGCCGCTTTTGGCCTCGCCGCCATGGCGGCGCTGGCAGGCGAGATCACGCTGTACGAGAACCCCGGATTCCAGGGCCGGCGGATGACGCTGCGCGGAAATACGCCCGACCTCGACCGAACCAACTTCAATGACCGCGCGCAATCGATCGTCGTGCGCGACGGCGTTTGGGAAGTCTGCACCGATGCGCTCTTCAGCGGCCGCTGCGTTCGGCTGCAGCCGGGCGAATACCCGACCCTGGAGGGCGGCTTGAACGATCGCATCTCGTCGGCGCGGGAGATCGCCCAATACGCGCCGCCGCCTCCGGTCGCGGCGCCAGGCTATGGGGGAGGGCCGGCGCGAGCGGTGCTCTTCGAGGGCGAAGGCTTTCGCGGCCGGTCGTTCGAACTCCAGCGCGACGTCGTGCGCAACCTCGATCGCACGAACTTCAACGATCGCGCGGCGTCGCTGCGCGTGTATAGCGGGTACTGGATCTTTTGCAGCGACGCCAACTTCGAGGGCGATTGCCGCACGTTCGGGCCTGGGGACTATCCGGACCTGCCGGGCGATCTCAATCGCCGGATATCGTCGGGCCGCCGGATAGCGGACCGCTATCCATACGGAGGCACGCCGAACTGGGGACGCTGAGGGCTCGCTCGTCCTAATGGACACCTGTTCGCATTTCGCTCAGATCCGCGACGTGACGCCCAGCGCCAACGGTTGCGAGGATTGCCTGAAGACCGGGGATGACTGGGTGCACCTGCGCCTGTGCCTGACCTGCGGCCACGTCGGCTGCTGCGACGAGTCCAGGAACAAGCATGCGACCCGGCATTTCCGCGACACCGGGCATCCGATAATCCAGTCGTTCGAGCCCGGCGAGGCGTGGGGCTGGTGCTTCGTCGACCGCGCGTTCTTCGACCAGCTGCCGGTAACGTATTGAGGGTAGACGTCTTCCCGGAAAGCAGCGTCGCAGATCGTGCAAGGCTGCGCCGATGATCACGGGCGACATGCTCCGCGCCGTGCCGCTGCTGGCCGGTGTTTCCGCCGCCGAGCTGGATACAATCGCCGGCCGCGCGGCGGATATCAGCCTGCACACGAACGAATGGCTGATCCAGGAAGGTGAGGTCCCGTCATTTTTCATCCTCCTATCCGGCCGCTTGACCGTCTTCAAGTCGGTCGGCGGCGTCGAGCGCGCGATAAACGAGTATCGTCCCGGCGATCACGGCGGTGAGCTTCCGCTGCTGCTCGGCTCACCGGCGATAGCGAGCCTTCGCGCGAGCGAGCCGTCGCGCGTCTGCCGCCTCGATGCCGCGGATTTCCGCGAGCTGATCGTCGCCTGCCCCGAGCTCAATGCGCGCCTGCTGCGAACGATGGCGACGCGAATCGAGGGTTTGCAGCAGCTTGCGAGCGAGGCGCCGCTGGCGACCGTGACGATCGTTGGGCACCGCTACGACCTCGCCTGTCATGCGCTGCGCGATTTCCTGACGCGCAACCACGTCGCATTCCGCTGGTACGATCCGCGCGATCCCGAGGCGCGTGTCGGGTTGGCGCCGATGCCTCAGCCGGACGAGATCTACCCCGTCGTCATCTTTCCCGACGGCACACGCCTGGTCACGCCCACGTTTCGCGAGGTCGCCGCGCCGCTGGGGCTGCAGACGGCGCCGTCGCGGCGCGTTTACGATGTGGCGATCATCGGCGCCGGCCCGGCTGGCTTGGCTGCCGCCGTGTACGGCGCTTCCGAGGGTCTGCGCACGATCCTGATCGAGCGGCAAGCGCCGGGTGGGCAGGCCGGTACGTCGTCGCGCATCGAAAATTACCTTGGTTTCCCGACCGGCGTCGCCGGCGACGAGCTCGCCGCCCGCGCACTGCGCCAGGCGCAGCGCTTTGGCGCCGAGATCCTGGTTGCGCGCGGCGCGACCGGCATCGACCCCGCATCGCACGACGCGCGTCACGCGGTCTTGCTCGAGGATGGCGAGCGCGTTCAGACGCGAAGCATCGTCATCGCTACCGGCGTCGCGTGGAGAGAGCTCGATTTGCCGAACGCGCCGCTGCTGGTCGGACGCGGCGTCTATTACGGCGCGGCACGCACCGAGGCGCTGAACACGCGCGGCCTCGACATCTTCATGATCGGCGGCGGCAACTCCGCCGGGCAGGCAGCGATGTTCTTCGCGAGCTATGCGCATACGGTGACGCTGCTCGTGCGCGGGCCCTCGCTCGAGCGAAGCATGTCGCAGTACCTGATCGAGCAGCTCGCGAGCCGCAGCAATATACACGTCAAGCCGCGGAGCCTTGTCGTCGCGCTCGAGGGGAACGATCGACTCGAAGCGATCGTCATAGAGGATCGCGCGACGGGCCGGCGCAAGCGCGAACCGACCGAGGCGCTATTCGTGTTCATCGGCGCCGACGCCGAAACCACGTGGCTGCCGCCGGCCGTCATCCGCGACGGACGCGACTACGTCTGCACCGGGCGCGACGTGATGGACCTGGTCGCCGGCAACCAGGGGACATGGCCGCTGGAGCGCGATCCCTACTTGCTCGAGACCAGCGTGCCCGGCATGTTCGCCGTCGGCGATGTGCGCCACGGCTCGGTCAAGCGCGTGGCGTCCGGCGTCGGCGAAGGCAGCATGGCGATCGCGTTCGTGCATCAGTATCTCGCCGATTCGCCGGCGCCCGCGGAGTCGGCCACCGACACGTCTACCCGCGCGGCGGACGCCCGCGTTCTTCCCCAAGCGCTGGGAGGCTAGCGCCGCCGCCGCGCGCGCGCCCGCGGCCGGCCCATCGACTCGGAAACCGTTTTCCCGATTTCAGGCTAAGGCTAGCCCTAGCGACGAAGGAAGCACTGCAGATGTCCTGGGAGCTCCCAAAGGAAGGACCGCGCGTCAATCTGTGGCACACATATTGCGGTCAAGGGTTCCTGTAAGCTGGCTCCCGGGGGAGAAGGGGTGAGACGCAGGATCGGATTTCTGGGCGCTGCCGTTTTCGGCCTATTTGTGCCGCTGTTCGCCCATGCGACGCTGACGGTCACGCCAGTCACATGGAACGTCGTCGGCCTCGACAGCAATAGCCCGTTATCGGGGCCAAAGTTCTTTCCGGTCGGTGCACGCATTTGCAGCAATGTAGCGACCACGAACATCGCCGTAAGCTGGAATTGGGATTCGGCGAATGCCAACGTCAACCTGCGCCCCGGGTCGCTCAGCACGATCACCCTGCCGAATATCGGCGCCGGTGCCTGCGCGGACGCCTACTTCGAGATCGATGTCAATCAGGTCGCCGCGGCGTACGACACGACCCGCCGTTATCACATCACGGCGACGGATGGTTCGGGACCGGCTTCGTCGCCGACGCCGCGCGAGATCTACATCGAGCATCTGATCTCGCAAAATCGCAATTCGATCACCGGCATCAAAGTGAACGGGGTATCGATCCCCGCCGGCGGGTCGATGAATCTCGTCGTCGGCAGCACCTATACGATCGAGCTTGACGGCGGCACGGCTACGCAGGGCTACAACCAGTTCGAAGCGTTCATCAGCTTTCCGAATACCATCTTCCAGATATTGTCGGTCAGCACCACGTATTCGGCCGACAACTCGCCGTACGTTCCCGGTCCCGCGCCGATCGCCAGCGACAAGCTCTACGCGGATGCGTGCCTGTGGGAAAGCGATCCGACCAGCCCGAACTATCGGAGCTGCATCGGCGGCGACTACAAGGCCGGCGGCAGCACCGTCGTTACGACGTACACCATCAAGGTCATCAGCGGTGGCGGGACGGCGCAGACCCTGAACAGTCTGCTCTACGACTTCTCCGGCAGCAGCTATCACTACAACGCCGACTTCGGGGTCAACACGGTCATTGCCAACATCGTCGATCCCGCGGCGCTCACGATCTCCAAGGCGTTCTCCCCGACGCCCACGGTCGCGGGAGGAACATCGACCCTGACGTTCACGATTGGCAATCCGAACCCGTCCGCGGTGAGCGGCGCCAACTTCACCGATCCGTTACCCCTGCTCTCGGGCGGCCAGATGGTAGTGGCGACGCCGGCGACCTTCTCGACGTCGGGCTGCGGCTCGCCGACCTTCGCGCCGACGGCGGGAGCAAGCTCGATCTCATTTAGCAACGGCAGCGTCGCCGCGAACAGCAATTGTGTGGTCAACGTGCTGGTGAGCGTGCCTTCGATACCGACGAGCGGCACGTACGCGAACACCTCGAATCACCTTTTCGTCGGCAGCACCGACACCGGCCATTTCGCCAGCGCGAACCTGGGTCTGACGTCGAGCTCCCCGGGGTCCGGCCTGTGCGGACAGACGCTCGCGAACTGGACCGTGCCGAACGGCACGATTGCGAATCCACCCGATCTCGCCGGCGGCCTTCCCACGATCAAGGCCGCGAACGTTTCGACCGCGACTGCGGCGGCGAACGTGCCCTTGAGCGCTGCGATTCTCGCGACGAGCGGGCAGAACGATACGACCTCCTGGCAGACGTGGGGCTACAAGAATGCCGGCCAGTACATCCAGTTCGTCGTCGACACGCGCAACTACACCGGCGTCCAGATGCGCTTCTACGTCGCCAATCCCAGTTCGGCGAATGGCCCCACCAGCCTCGTGCTTTCGTACGACAACGGCTCCGGCTTCACCAACATCCTCACGATCACCAGTCCGGCCACAGCCTTCACGCTCCACACGATCGACTTTACGGGTCTCACGAGCACGACCGGTTCCACGACCTTCCGCCTCACCGGGACGGGCGCGAAGAACGACAACAACAGCGCCGGGGTCAATTACGACAACATTTCGTTCAGCGGTTGCGGCGCGCCGGCCCAGCCGACGCTCGCGAAGTCCTTCTCGGCGAACCCGATCGCGGTCAACGGCACCTCGACGCTCACCTTCACCTTGAGCAATCCGAACACAGTGCAACTCACCGGTGCGAAATTCACGGACGCATTGCCTGGGGGATTGCAGGTTGCGGGCACACCATCCGCGAGCACGACCTGCACCGGTTCGCCGACATGGGCGCCGGCCGCGGGATCGACGACTGTCAACTTCGGGCAAACGACCGGCGCCAACATTCCGGCGAGCGGGTCATGCACGGCCAGCGTCAACGTGACGGCGACGACCGCGGGGCCGCACACGAACGTCAGCGGCTTCGTCTTCACGACGGAGGGCGGAACGAACTCCGGTGCCAGCGGTTCGGCCACGGCATCGCTCTCCGCCATCGTCGCCCCGAGCATCGCGAAGTCGTTCGGCACCGATCCCATCCAGGCGAACGGCACGTCGTTGCTCAAGTTCACGATCACCAATCCCAACGTAAGCGACACCCTGACCGGGATCGCTTTCGCCGACACGTACCCGGGCGGCCTGGTAAACACAAGTCCGTTGCCGCCGATCGCCAACACCTGCGGCGGCAGCGTCACGGCCGCTGCGGGCGGCAACAGCATCAGCCTCGGCAGCGGGTCGCTCGCGGGCGGAACGAGTTGCACCGTGTCGGTCACGGTCACGGCAGCGGCGGCCGCGACGTACGCGAACACCAGCGGCGCGGTTTCTGCGACCACCGCGGGGGCGGGCAACACGGCGAGCGCCAGCCTGACGGTGAATCCGCCGCATCCCGCGATCAGCGTATTGAAGCAGGTGGGTACCAGCGCGACGGGGCCGTGGTTCGCGTTCCTGAGCGTCGCGCCGACAACCCCGTTGTATTACCAGTTCACGGCCGAAAATACTGGCGACGTTACGTTGAATCCCTTCAGCGTCAGCGATCCGACCCTGGCCGGAACCGGAGCCGACCCGGGCGCTTGCGTCTGGCAGACAACGAATTCGCCTTCGACGCTACCGGCGTTGCCGGTCGCGACGGCGACCATCGATCCGACCGCGACCTGCGTCGTCGGGCCGATCAGTGCCGCGAATGGCGATCATCCGAATACTGCGACGGCGCATGGCACCTACAGCGGCATCGTCTACAACTCGAGCCCGGCGAACGCCGATTACATCGGTGCGACACCCGGCTTCAGCCTGCTCAAGCAAATCGGCACGTCGGCGAGCGGCCCGTGGTCGTCCGCGATCAACCTGGCGGCGGGCGATAACGTCTTCTACAAGTTCACGCTGGTCAACACGGGCGGTCTGGTTCTGAGCTCGATCAGCGTCACGGATGCGCTGGTGAGCACCGCCTCCTGTACCTTCACGGATCCGCTCCCCCTGGGTGGCGCGACGACGTGCACCGTTGGCTCCATCGTCGCCTCGGGTACCGCGAGCAGCACCACGACGAATACCGCCACGGGGCACGGATCGAACAGCGGGACGGTGTATAACACGGCCCCGTCGTCGGCGAGTTACACCATCGGTGCCTCGATCAGCGATCTGGCGATTACGAAGGATGACGGCACAGCCAGCGTCAACGCCGGCGGCAGCACCGTCTACACCATCGTCGCGACCAACAACGG
>JBDTXW010000028.1:0-18664 GCA_040005975.1 Betaproteobacteria bacterium
CCGGATTGTGATTCCGGTTGTCGTGGGTTCGAGTCCCATCAGCCACCCCATTCTCCCTGCCGTTCCGCGATAGCCGCCGCTCCGCCTCATACGGCATATCGGGCTGAAGAAATGCGCAATGCCGCGGTCGTAACCGCGGCCACGCCACGCTACGTTCGAGTCATGGCACTCAAATCCACGATTTTCAAACTCGAGCTTTCCGTCGCCGACGTCGACCGCGGGTACTACCGCGATCACGTATTGACGATCGCACGGCACCCTTCGGAGACCGACGAGCGCATGATGGTCCGGGTACTCGCGTTCGCGCTGCACACTGACGACGCTCTGGAGTTTGGGCGGGGCTTGAGCGCTGAGGACGAGCCCGACCTATGGCAAAGGGACCTGACCGGCGCGATCGAGCGGTGGATCGATGTCGGATTGCCGGATGAGCGTGAGGTGCGCAAGGCGTGCGGCCGCGCGCGCAGCGTCGATATCCTGGCGTATGGCGGGCGCGCCGTGGAGCTGTGGTGGCAAGCCGCTCGTGAAAAGCTGGAACGTCAGGATCGGCTTGCGGTGCGCGAAGTTCCGCTCGACGCGAGCCGTGCACTCGCGCAACTGGCCGGGCGTTCGATGCGCCTGCAGGCCACCATCCAGGAAGGGCACGTCCTGGTCGTCGATGGGTCGGCGTCGGTTTCGATCGAGCTCCGGGTTCTCAAAACCGCTTCAGCCGCGCGTTGAGCGGCAAGCCCGTCAGCAGCGACGGCCCGCCGCGCTCGCCTGCCGCAGGGCGGCGAAAACCTGACGCCCGTCCGCCCGAAGCTCCGCGGACGACCAAATAAGCTGTTCCACGTCCACCAGCTGTGAAATACTGTCGCGCCGCAAGCTCGGGGACATCTTCGATCCATGGCTGCTCGCAGGACACTGGCTTCTCTGGCCGCATTGCTGGCTGCGCTTTGCGTGTTCGCGGCCCACGCCGGCAAGACCACCGTTTGCACGGTCACCGTCAATTCGCCCGACGAAAAGGAGACGTTACGCCGCAGCCTGCCCGAAGACCGATTCGAGTTTGTCGAACTGGTCGAGCGGGGCCGTCCCGACTGGTTGGCATCGGCCTGCCGGCAAAAGCTTCGTTGCGACGTTCTGGTCATCTCAGGTCATTTCGACGGCGGGACCGAGTTCTACTCGGACCGCTTCGACGCGCGTGAATCGCTTCCGGTCGGTGAACTGGAACGGGCGTCATGCAGCGCTTCGTGCTCCGGTCTGTTCTCGCAGCTGAAGGAGGTCTATCTGTTTGGCTGCAATACGCTGAACCCGGCAGGGGTCGAGAGCACTGCGGCCGAAGTCCAGCGCAGCCTCGTGCGTTCCGGGTATTCGCAGGCCGACGCCGAGCGCGTATCACACGCATTGAACCAGATCCACGGCGAAAGCAATCGCGAGGGCATGCGCCGGATATTCGCCAACGTGCCGGTGATCTATGGCTTTTCCGCGATGGCGCCGCTAGGGGCGGCGGCGGCACCGGTTCTGGGCCGCTACCTCCAGTCGAGCGCCGACGCAGAATTCGGCAGCGGACGGACCAGCTCGAGATTGCTCGGCCAGTTCGCCGGGAGCTCGATGACCGCGACCGCCGGGCTGGGCGAATCCGACCCTCGCGCCGATTTTCGTCGCGAGGTTTGCCAGTTGTTCGACGAGCAGCGCTTGCCGGCGCAGAAGCTCGCCTTCATCCACCAGATCCTGGGCCGCGACATGGCCGAAGTGCGCATGTTCTTCGAGCGCATCGAGGCGTTCTATGCGTCGCTGTCCGAAGAGGAACGCCAGTCTCCTGCGTTTGTCCACGAACGCGAGGCGATCGCTGGCAACGAACTCGCGCGGGATCGGTATCTGGCGTTTGCCCGCAACGTCGATCGTCCCCAGATCCGCAGCCGCATGATGCACGTGGCGCGCACGATAGGCTGGCTTTCACCCGAGAATGAAAAGGCCGAGATCGTGCGCATGGCCGCCGATCTGCTGGCGCGGAACGCCGTCGGCTCGGCTGAAGTCGAGTTGATTTGCTCGCTGAACAAGGATCGAACCCTGGACGACGAGCGTCATCGCCTTACGCTGTCGCCGCTGCAGGCCGACAGCGTTCCCGATGCTGCGTTCCTGGCTTGCTTGGGGAGCACCGAGGGCCGTGCGCAGGTCTTGCGGGCGCTGACCGGCCGCGACGATGGGGATGTCGAGGTCGCGCAGGTCTTTCTGCGTCACCGCCCCATCGGCGATGTGACCGAGATTCGCGAGGTGGCCGCGCGAATCGCACGCATGGCCGAATCGGCTTCGCAGGTTCGCGCTCTCGATACGCTGGCGCGCTACTATGTTTCCGATAGAGAGAGCCTGGATCAACTGACGCACCTGTTCCCTCGCGCGCGGTCCGTTAACGTCCAGCGAGCGATTGCCGGCGTCTTCATCCGCTCCGACTACAGGGCGCTTTCAAGACAGGACCTCGTGCGCATGCTGCGTCAGCATCGCATCAAGTCTCCGGACGGCGAGGACCTGATCGACGTCCTGATCCGCCGCCTCCAGGCCTAGCCTCTCCCGCCCGCGGTTCGCAACATCGAACGGCCCGGTTTCATCGGCCGTTTCCCAGCGTACGCCGGAATCCCGGCGCACCGGGTCATTGCGTCTGATCGCGCTCTCCCTCCAGTCCTACACGCGCTTCAGCGTCACTCCTATACCCACAACGCGGCCGTTTCGCTACGTTATCCGCTGGCTCGGCGGCATGAAAAGCATCTGTGTTGGCGCACCCCTATCGTGCCGTGCGTGGGCCAGCGCACAGAACTATCGGGGCATTGCGGTGATCATTCCATTCGCCAAACGGAATCGCGCGAAAGCCATCGCGTCCCGTCATCAAAGCGGAGGATCGACTGCCTGCTCCTGAAACGTCTGCTCGTCTCGCCGGGGGTCCCGGTGCCGTAGTTGCTTGTACTTCGGCGCGTCCGGTCATCGTGACGGCGACGAAGCTCACGCTCGCGCTAGCATTGTTCGCCGCCGCCTGCGGCATTTCGGATGCCGGCGCCGCCAAGGGCACGGTTTGCACGATCACCGTCAATTCGCCCGACGAAAAGGAAACATTCCGGCGCTACCTGCCCGAGGACAAGTACCAGTTTGTCGAACTCGTCGAACGGGGTCGTCCGGACTGGCTGGCGTCGGCGTGCCAGCAGCACGTGCGCTGCGACGTTCTGATCATTTCCGGTCATTTCAATGGCAGCGAATTTTTCTCCGAGCACCTCGATTCGAATGAGTTCCTCCCGGTCGCCGAGATCGAGCGCGCGTCTTGCAGCAATACCTGCCCGGGGTTGTTCTCGCAGTTGAAAGAGGTCTACCTGTTCGGCTGCAACACCCTCAATGCCGAAGCCGGCGCAAGCGCGTCGGCCGAGGTCACGCGAAGCCTGATTCGTGGCGGCAGGTCGAAAGCCGATGCCGAGCGCGTGTCCCGCGCCTTGAACGAGCGCCACAGCGAGAGCAACCGGGACGGCATGCGCCGCATTTTCGTCAACGTCCCGGTGATCTACGGCTTTTCTTCGGTTGCTCCGCCCGGGGCGGCCGCCGCCAATACGCTGAATCGCTACTTTCGCTCGGCCTCGAGCGCCGAGATCGGTCGTGGGTACGCCAGCTCGAGGCTGCTGGGTCAGTTTTCCGCCAACGCGATGACCGCCGCCAGCGGCATGCGGCCCTCGGATGCCCGCGCCGGGTTTCGGCAAGAGGTCTGCCAGTTCGTCGACCAGCGGCAGTCGCCTGCACAGACGCTGGGATTCATCCACCAGATTCTTGATCGCGACATGGCGGAAGTACGCATGTTTCTCGACCGAATCGAAACCTTTACCGCATCGTTGTCTGAAGCCGAGCGGCAGCAGCCATCGTTTATTCTTGCGCTCGACGAGCTCGGGCGTGATCAGCCCGCACGCGACCGATTCCTCGCGTTTGCCCGCGACGCCGACGAACCGTCGCTTCGAGCCCGCATGATCAAGCTGGCGCACACGCTGGGCTGGCTTTCGGCAGAAGACGAACGGGACGAGCTGATACATCTGGCGGCAGATCTGCTGGCGACAAGCAAAATAGGCTCCGCCGAAGTCGCACTGATCTGCTCGTTGAACCAGAATCACACACTCGACGCGGAGCTGCATTGGCGCGACGTGTCATCGGGGCGGTCAGACAGCGTGGCGGATGCGGCGATCGTGGCTTGCCTGGGGAGCGTAGACGGCCGTAGCCACGTCCTTCAGGCGCTGACCGGTTCGAACAATACGGAAGTGCAGATCGCGCAGACCTACCTGCGACACCGGCCGATCCGCGACGTCGGCGAGCTTCGCGCGATCGCATCGCGAATCGCGGACATGGCCGACCCGGATGCGCAGGTTCGCGCACTCGACGCGCTGGCCGGCCAGTACCTGTCGGACCGTGAAAGCCTGGACGAACTGATGCGGCTCTTCCCGCATGCGAGAACGCTGGGCGTACAGAGGGCAATCGCCGGCATTTTCATTCGTGCTGACTACGGCGCGATAGACAGGGACCGGCTGGTCGGCATGCTTCGCCAGTATCGGCTGCGTTCCCTGGAACGCGATGACATCATCGACGCGCTGATCCGACGCATCCAGGCCTGATTCGCCCGCCCATCGGTACGGGCGCGATAGTGTTCACGTTTCCCCTTTCCAACGCGGCGGACGTGCGCCTGCCGTCAATCCGGCTTATGCTTGACGGTGGGAGAAGCCCAAGTCGCATGGCAATGCCGCGACGAATCAACGCAAGGAGCTCATCATGCTGACTTTTGTGAACAACGACAGCGGCCAGACGGTGTCCTGGACCGTCGGACAGCCGCGCCCATCGATCAATACTGCCGGCAACTTCAGCTGCGCCGCGGATGGCGGCGAGCGCAAGTTCATCAAGGACAATTTTACCGGCCTACCATTTCGGCTTAACAGCACGACCGCAACCATATGGCGCGGCGAATACGCGCGATTCATCGCCGATAATCTGTAAGTAGGCGCCCGACGGCGCACCGGCAGCAACCGATGCAGTGGCGGAGTCGGAGGCCTTAGCGCCGCAGCGGCGCGTTACAATGCATGCGCGTCGCGTCGCCTCTGCTCCCCTTCCGAAAGCTTTATGCGAGTCTTCAATTTCAGCGCGGGCCCTGCCGTGCTCCCCGAGGAAGTGCTGCGCCGGGCCGCCGGCGAAATGCTGGACTGGCACGGCAGCGGCATGTCGGTGATGGAAATGAGCCATCGCGGCAAGGAATTCGTCGGCATCGCCGCGAAGGTCGAAGCCGATCTGCGAACATTGCTGTCGATATCGCCCAACTACAAGGTACTGTTCCTGCAAGGAGGCGCGATCGCGGAAAACGCCGTCGTCCCGATGAACCTGCTTGCCGGCAAGTCCGTCGCCGATTACGTCAACACCGGCGAGTGGTCGAAAAAGTCAATCAAGGAAGCGAAAAAATACTGCACGGTCAACATCGCGGCATCCGCGGAGGACCAGAACTTCACCTATGTGCCCGCGCGCGAGGCCTGGAAGCTCGATCCGGCGGCGGCGTACGTACACGTGTGCACGAACGAAACGATCGGTGGCGTCGAGTACCAGTGGACGCCGGACACCGGGGACGTGCCGCTGGTGGCGGACATGTCGTCGCACATCCTGTCGCGCGTCATCGACGTGGCTAAGTACGGCGTGATCTACGGCGGCGCGCAGAAGAACGCCGGGCCGGCGGGGCTGACTCTGATCATCGTCCGTGACGACCTTCTCGATCGCGCGCTGCCGATCACGCCGTCGGCATTCCACTGGAAGCAGCAGGCCGAGAACGATTCAATGGTCAACACGCCGCCGACCTACGCGATCTACGTTGCTGGGCTGGTTTTCGAATGGCTGCTCGCGCAAGGCGGTGTCGCGGCGATCGAGCGCAGGAATGTCGCCAAGGCGAAGCTTCTCTACGACTGCCTCGATCGCAGCGAGTTCTATGTGAGCCCGGTGCGCAAGCAGGACCGCTCCCGCATGAACGTACCATTCAAGCTGCGCGACGCATCTCTCGACGAGGCATTCCTGCAGGGCGCAAAAGAGCGCGGCATGGTACAGCTAAAGGGGCATCGCGCAGTCGGCGGCATGCGCGCCTCGATCTATAACGCGATGCCGCTCGAGGGTGTGCAGACGCTGGTCGGCTATCTCGAGGACTTCGAGCGGCAGCATGGCTGACGTACGATGAGCCACTACCGGATCCTCACGCTCAACCAGATCTCGACGCACGGGCTGCATCGCTTCCCGTCTGCGCGGTACGCCGTGGGCAAGGCGATCGACAAGCCGGACGCGATCATCGTGCGCTCGCACGACATGCACGCGATGGTCATTCCGGACAGCGTCAAGGCGATCGGCCGCGCGGGAGCCGGTACGAACAACATACCGGTCGCGGAGATGTCTGCCCGCGGCGTGCCGGTATTCAATGCGCCCGGCGCCAATGCGAATGCGGTCAAGGAGCTGGTGTTGACCGCACTGCTGCTCGCTGCGCGCAATATTGTGCCGGCGCTACGCTACGTCGAGTCGCTCGATTCGGGCGCCGCGGATCTGGAAGCGCGCGTCGAGGAGGGCAAGAAGCACTTCGCCGGGGTCGAGCTGCCGCAGCGGACGCTCGGGATCATCGGCCTGGGCGCGATCGGCAGCCTGGTGGCGGACACGGCGATCAAGCTCGGCATGAAGGTCATCGGCTTCGATCCGGAGATCACGGTGGACGCGGCGTGGCGCCTGCCATCGAGTGTGCGCAAGGCCAACAGCATCGACGAGGTGCTCAAGCACGCCGATTTCGTCACGCTGCACGTGCCGCTGCTGCCGGGTACGCGGCATCTGATCGACGACAAGCGGCTCGCGGCGGCGCGAACCGGGACCGTGTTGCTCAACTTTGCGCGCGACGCGATCGTCGACGAGTCGGCCGTCGTGAGGGCGCTGCGCTCGCACCGTCTCAAGTATTACCTGTGCGATTTTCCGAGCGCGGTGCTGCTGGGCGAGCCGAACGTCGTCGCGCTGCCGCATCTGGGCGCCTCGACCGCCGAGGCCGAGGAGAATTGCGCGGTGATGGTGGTCGATCACGTCCGCGAATACCTGGAGCAGGGCACGATCGCCAGCGCAGTCAACTTCCCCGACGTCGACATGTCGCGCGAGGCACCGCATCGCGTCGCCATTGCCAACGCCAACGTGCCCAATATGCTGGGCCAGATCTCATCGACGATGGCGCAGGCGGGCCTCAACATTCACACGATGGTCAACAAGTCGCGCGGCGAGATGGCCTACACGCTGGTCGACGTCGACAGCCCGGTCGACGACGCACTGGTTCGCTCGATCGCGGCTATCGAAGGCGTGCTGTCGGTGCGCGCGATCCCTGTCCACCCCGGCGGCTGAGCGCCGCACTCCCGGATCGGGAGCCGGCCGGGTCAATGGGCGCTCACCTGATTACGCGATGCGTCCCCCAACCGCGTTCGAGCATCGGGCAATCCTCACATTCCATCGTGCGAATGTCGCAGAAGGGGATATCGCAGCGCACGCCTCGCCCCTGCAGGATCATCCGGATGCGATCGAGTTTCTGCGGCCGCCGGCCTTTGAGCAGCAGGACGTCGCCCGGCTGCAGTATTTTTTGCAGCGCCGCGGCCGCCTGATGCACAGTGCGTCCGCCATCGGTGACTGCGGAACGCGGCATGCCGGCGCGCCGCGCCCCCGCGCAGTACTGGCGGAAACCGCGGCCGATGACGACCAGATGCGAGGCTACCCGCGCGGCGCGAGCGCCGAGCGCGAGGTAGATCGGTAGCTCCGGGCCTTGCGGATCGGACAGGTCGCGGAACAGCACGATGCGGCGCGGCACCGGAACATCAGCCAATACGTCGAGCGGCGTGAATGTTTCGAGAGTCGACTTGTAATCGTCCCGCAAGACGATTGCGCCGTTCGGAAGCGGAACAGGATCCATTGCGCCCGGGTCGGCGGCAACGGCCGGATTCGCGACAAGGCGTCATCCAGCGCGACGCCTTCAGCCAGCGCAACCGCGATCGCGGCGAGTACCGGGTAGATCATCTGACGGCCGATCAGGCGGACCGCCAACTCCCGTTGCTGGCCGAAGGCGTCGAGGCGAAAGCGGGTTCCGTGCGGCCAGTCGAGGCGGATATGCTCGGCGCGCACGTCGCAACCTGCGCCGAAGCCGAAGGCGATTACCCGGCCCGGCGCCTGCGCTGTCATCCAGAGCACGTTGGGATCGTCGCCGTTCAACACGGCGATGCCGGAGGTGGACATGGCGCTTACCATCCGGGCCTTTTCCGCGCGAGTGACGTCCAGTGAGCCCAAGGTCTCGTGGTGCTCGCTGCCGATCGACGTGACGACGGTCAGGTCCGGGCGCAGGAGCCTCGCGTACGGCTCCATCTGGCCGGGACCACCGATCCCGACCTCGATTACCGCGTGCCGTTGCGACGGCCGGATCCGCAGCACGGCCTGCGCGACCGCGGTCCACGCGTTGGCCGTCGTCGACTTGGCCTCCGGCGCCGCCACCGCGGCGGCAATGGCCCGCGTCGTCGTCGATTTGCCGAATGAGCCGACCACGGCGACGACGCGCGTCCTGCGCGCGATCGTGCAACGGTAGAGCCGTGCCAGGCGAGACGCGGCCGGCCAGAGCCGATACGCGACGCCGTCGGCGACCTGCCGCCGGCCCGCCGGCGTCCCGAGCATCGCCGGGATGTCCTTCAGGCGGTAGCGCATTGCGAAGATCATACCTCCCGCGGCGGCCGCGCTTCCGGGGTGGGCTTGTGAAACGCCGTTGCAGAGCCCATTTAATGAACACGCCTTCGCCGGGGCCGCACCGTGAATCCTCCCTTGAACATCGTCTGCCCGCACTGCAACACGATCAACCGGTTGCCGGAAGCCCGCCTTGGCGGCGCGCCGGTCTGCGGCAACTGCGGGAAGAAGCTCTTCGTCGGCCAGCCGGCCGAGCTGACGGCGGGCAATTTCGACCGCCATACCGGCCGAAGCGACATCCCGGTGGTCGTCGATTTCTGGGCTGCATGGTGCGGTCCCTGTCGTATGATGGCGCCGCATTTCGCGCGCGCGGCCGGCGAGCTCGAGCCACGGATGCGGCTGGCGAAGCTCTACACCGAAGCCGCGGCCGGCATTGCCGGTCGCTATGGCATTCGCAGCATTCCGACGCTGATCGTTTTCGACCACGCCCGCGAGGCGGCGCGGCAGTCAGGCGCGATGGATTCCCGGTCTCTGCTGGCGTGGCTGGCTCCGTTCGCACGTGCGCCGCACGCGGCAGCCGGAGCCCAAGCCTAGGCCTAAGTGTCCGCCGCTGCCGTGGCAGCAGCGGAAGTGCGGAACGTTCCGCCGACGGCCTCGACAAAGGTTCGCTCTTCGCGCAGGATCAGGCGTTTCGTCTGGGCCAACTCAAAATTGGCGCGCCCTTCAGGATCGGCCTTGAGACGAGTGCGGTATACCTCGTAGGCCGCCAGGCTTTCGAACGCGATCAAGCCCCAGGCGACATTGTTCGTACCTTCGTGTGGCATGAAGTAACCGACGAGGTCGCCTCCGCAGCGCGGGATGATCGACGCCCAACGGCTCGCGTATTCGCGAAAGGCATCGCACTGGAACGGATCGATTTCGTAGCGGATAAAGCAGGTGATCGTCATCGATGACCTCGAACGCTTGCAGTCATCATCATAACGCGAGCCCGGCGAGCCCGCTGCAGCGGTCCCGCGGGCCCCAGGCGCGCCCGTCGCAACGGCCGCGTGCGGCGCGCGGCAGCGGTGCCTAAACGAGCTCCCTGTTCACGCGTTCGATGAACCGGGCGAGGTCGATGACCGTGCGTTCGTGCGTGCCCGTGCCTATGCGCTCGACGCCGTCGGCCGCTTCGATGCGGAATCCGATCTGGCGTCCGGCGACCCGCGTGACTTCCGCTTCGGCGGTCACGGTGCGCCCCACCGGCGTCGCGGCCAGATGCTCAACGTCGACGCGTGTCCCGACCGCGGTTTCCCCGGCATCGAGATAGGGCTTGATGG
Organism: Betaproteobacteria bacterium; assembly: GCA_040005975.1. GTDB lineage: Bacteria > Pseudomonadota > Gammaproteobacteria > Burkholderiales > Casimicrobiaceae > PALSA-1003. The sequence continues at coordinate 10,011 of JBDTXW010000028.1, forward strand.
CGTTGAGCGCGGGGTTCTCCATCATCATGATCATGACTGGCGTCGCCAGCACCGGCGGCAGCATTGCATCCTTGAAGCGATTGGCCAGATGGTCGGGTGTGACCTCGAGCGAGAACGAGCCCCTGGCCCCGACGGGTATCGGTCGCATCGCTTCTCCTCGTCGATCGGTAGAATGGATCCAGCTTATCCGATTGCGGCTTAGTGCGTTCGCGCGCTTGCATCGCCGCGTTTGGGCCGGCACGGGCGGTTCCATACGCATCGGACCGATTTGATCCACGCCGAAGGGAGCCAGAACCGATGTCCGACCTCCTGTTTCACATGATCGCCGGCGCTCCCGACCCGGTTGCGCCGTTCAGCCACGCGGTCGAAGCCGACGGCTGGGTTTTCGTGACCGGGCAGATGCCCTTCGAGGGCACGTCGAATACGTCGCCCTATGCGGCGACGATCGAGGAGCAGACGCATCAGGTGTTCAAGAACCTGAGTACGGTCCTGCAAGGCTGCGGCCTCGGTCTTTCCGATGTCGCGGCCGTACGCATCTACCTGTTTCACTTCGACGACGATTACGCCCGGATGAACACCGTCTACGCCGGCTACTTTCCCGAGGATCGCCGGCCGGCGCGCACCTGCGTCGGCGTCAGCGGTCTCGCGCGCGACGCCCGCATCGAAATCGACATGGTTGCGCGTCGCGGCGGCTGAAGTACTCGCGGAACGCCGCCACCGGCCCGATCGCCGGTCCGCGCGGTCAGCCGCCGGCGGCCCGCCTGAGTCTGGCTCGGCGGGAGATCACCGGCGCAAACTTGCCGCCGAGCGTGCGATCGATCGCGTCGACGAATTCGATGTCGGCGCGCGCGCCCCCGCCGAGCACCGATGCCAGCTTATCGCCCACACGCTGTCGCACTTCCTGCCGATCGCAGGCCGGCGCGGCAAGCAGCCCGACGCGGAAATGTGTGTCGGTCAGCTGCTCGACCTGATATTCCCAGATCAGTCGTTCCTCGTTGAAAACGCCGCGGATCGCCTGCGGATGCACGATCCGGCCTGATTCAAGTTCGATCAGGTCGTCACTTCGCCCGTCGGGGTACGACAACAGCGGCAGCGATCGGCCGCATTCACAGCGATCGGGCAGCAGCCTGACGATGTCGCCGAGCCGGTAATTGAGCAGCACCATTCCGCGGTTGACCAGATTGGAAACGATGACTTCGCCGCTTTCGCCAGGAGGCAGTTCGCGATCCGCGAGATCGACGATTCTTAACGGATAGAGATCGATGTTCAGATGCAGCCCGCAATGTATCTCGCATTCGAAGCCGATCTTGAACGCCTCGACTGCCTGGTAGGTCGTGAAAACCGGAATCCCGAACCGCTGCTCGATCAGCGCCCGCACCGGCGCGGAGAGCCTGTCGGCAGTGTAGGTCACGAGAGCCGGACGGTGCATCGATGCGCCGGTGCGAACCAGGTGCGCGAAAAGGAGGGCCAGATTCGAGCCGTAGCTGTGCACGACGTGCGGCCGGAAGGCGTTAATATGCCGCACGGTCGTCTCGGCCGGATCGAGCAGCGACGCATACTGTCGCTCGATGCCCACGCCGCGCGGATAGAGCCCGCGCTCCCGGCAGTACTGCTGGACCTTCAGCGTCGTGCTGTGTGGCGGCACGACCGCCAGTTCGCGGTATCCGGTCGTGCGCCCGATGATCGCCGTCCAGATGACGCGCTCGCGTTCGCCATGCGCGGCGTTTTCGAACACGCCGCGCGGATCGTGCAAGACCAGGCGCGGGGCGCCGCAGCTGCCGCCACTGGTGATCCTGAGGAGGTCGCCGCGCGGTACCGACTCCGAGCAGAAATATTCGGGGTCGCGCTGGATGTGCTCGCGTTCGATCACTGGAAGTCGCGTCAGGTCGTCCGCGCCGCGGAAGTCGCAGGGATTGAGGCCGAGGCGGCGCAATGTCTCGCGATAGTAAGGAACAGTGCGGAAGGCATACCCGACCATCCGCCGCACCCTTTCGGCCTGCCGGCGTTGCACGGCTTGCAGCGGCTGAAAGGGCAAGCGTGACTGGCCGCGCAAGTGCCACGCGAAATGGCTTGCCCAGCGCAGCCGGCTCAGCAGCACGGCGGTGTTCGGTCGCACCGCAGTCTTTCATGCGGAGGCCGGTTCATGCTCCTCGTGGTATTCGTCGTCGACATTGATGTCCCAGATATTCTGCTTGTCGGTGCGTCCGGAAGCAATGTTGTCGATCGCGGCCTTCGCGGTGAGCATCGAATGGTCCTGGTTATTGTACCGGTGCATGCCGTTACGGCCGACGAGGAAAAGATTCTCGATCGAATCGACATGCGCCCGGATGACGCCGAAGTCGGCGTAGGCGCCGAAATAGGCGGGATACGCTCGGGGCACGCGCACGACGGTGGCCTTGACGACGTCTTTGCCGTCGATCAGGTCGATCTGCTGCAACTCGCGAATGGCCAGCGCCCTGAGCTCGGCATCGGAGAGTGACCAGAGCTCCTCATCGCGATTGCAGAAGTACTCGACGCCCAGCGCAATCAGCGCCGGATCGGCGACCATCGCAGGACTCCAGTTGTTGAAGATCTGCAGACGGCCAGCGCGGACGTCGGGCTCCTGGATGTAAATCCAGTTGTCGGGCGGGAATGCCGCATCGCTGCCCTTGGCCGCCCAGCTACGGCTTTTCATCCGGGTCAGAAGAAGGCCCACGGTGATGAAGTCGCGGTACGGCAGCTCGCTCGCCACACGGCGTACTTCGGCGGGGGGCGCCGGTTCCAGACATGCGATCAGGTCCTGAACCGCCATGCTCGAGATCACATAGTCGGCGGCCAGGCTGCTGGCGGCACCGGTGAGCAGATCGCGGACCTCGATTTCGGCGACCCGGTTACCGGTCAGGCGGATGTGCTCGACGCGCTGCGACAGTCGGATGTCTCCGCCACCGGCGCGAACCTGGCGCGCAACCTCTTCCCATAATTGACCAGGGCCGAGCTTGGGGTAGAGAAAGTTTTCGATCAGGCTCGTTCGGGGCCGGTGCGAAGCGAGCGCGGATCGCGACGACGCGCGTGAGAATGCATGCCGGGCCGCGGCGACCAGCGACAGCCCCTTGATGCGTTGGGCTCCCCATTCCGCGCTTATCCGGTCGCAGGGGACGCCCCAGACTTTTTCGGTATACGACTTGAAAAAAGTCCGGTACAGCTCGACGCCGAAGCGATTGATCAGGAAGTCCTCGAGGTGACGCTCGGGATGGCGCGGAAAGAGCGACGCCCGGGCGTAGCTCGCCGCGGCCTTGGCAAAACGCCACAGTCCCAGGTTGGCTATCGTGCGCAGGTTGAGCTTGACCGGGTAGTCGAAGAACTTGCGCCGAAAATAGATGCGCGACAGACGATGCCGCACCAGCATCACCAGGTCGCCGTGTCCCTCCGCATCGCCTGGGGCGGGTGCCGGAACGCTTCGGCGCCGGTTTCGATAGCCGACGCTAAGCGTCTCGCCAGGCGGGTGTGACGCGCGGTCGATCGGCAGGATGTCCTGCCACCAGTTCATCACCCAGTCCGACTTCGAAAAGAAGCGATGGCCGCCGAGATCGATACGATACCCGCCGCAATCGATCGTGCGCGAGATGCCGCCGACAGCGTCGCTTGCCTCGACGACGATCGGGCGGATATTCGTTTGCCGGATGAGCTGCAGTGCGGCGGTAAGTCCCGCCGGGCCGGCGCCGACGATGACAGCGGTCTGTCGCGCGTCTCCCATGGATGCGCATTGTAGGCGATGCCGCGGTCGCGAGTAACGTCGCGGTCGATCTCAGTGGACGATGGCCGATGTGGCACTCGATCGCCGCCGGTGCTAGTGTCCGGTTGCGCCGGTCCGAAGGCGTGCGCGGCGCTTTCGAACCCCGTTCGGCGTACGCACGGCCCGTCGCCCATCTCGAGGCAATGCATGATCATGCACACCAAACCGCGGCGCAAATCGGATCCACGGCATTGACAGCAAGATTCGATGCGACGGCGCCTGCGCCGCCAACCCAGGCCCTGGCTGTCGGCGTCGGCTTGCTTGTTGCCGGCATCGCGCTGGTCGTGCTGCTGGTCGCCATCTTCCATTCGGGCGGCAATTGGCGCGGCGGCCCCTCGGCGATCTCCATCGATGGCGGCGCGTTCGCACTGGTGCGCGGGCGCGGTCATCGCGACGGGCAGGCGTTCGTACTCGAGGCGACCGACGACGCGCGGCTCGCCGTATTGTCCGCCCGCGTCGCGCCGTTTGGTGCGGACGGTCATCCTCGCGTCGATTTCAATCTCCACTCGACCGACGTGCTGCCCGTCGAGCTGGTCTTCCTCTGGCGCACACAGGAGCGGCCGAATCGCAACTTTTCCAAGGCGCTGAGCTGGACCGGCACGCACATCGCGCCGCTGGAGCTCGGTGCGGACGACGGGTGGAGCGGCTCGGTCACCGCTGTCGCGCTGGCCGCCCACGGCTCATTGCCGCGGCCCCTCGTGCTGGACTCGTTCTCGGTTCCGGCGGTATCGGTGTCTTCGGTGATCGGGGACATTGCGGCGCAGTGGTCGGCCTTCATACCGATTGTCGCGGCGTCGGTCACGCTGCCTTTCGACGACGAGCGAAGTCACTACGCGACGCTGCTCGCGACGATCGCCTGCGGCGGGTTGTTCGCGGCGGCTGTCTACTGGCTCTTGACCCGCCGCGCTTTGCCGGGCGATCCCCGCGTGTACTGGGCGATCGTCATCGCCGGCTGGCTGATGCTGGACATGCGCTGGCAGGTCAACCTCTGGCGCCAGCTCACGCGCACCGCCACAATGTTTGCCGGCAAGACCGTCGAAGAGAAGCGCCTCGCGTCCGACGATCGCGAGCTGTATGCGCTGATGCAGGAGGTCAGCATGGCTCTGCCGGCGCCACCAGTGCGCATTCACTTTCTGGCCGACGATCTGGCGCTGCGCACTCGCGGTTCGTATTTCCTGTATCCGCAGAACGTCTATCACAGCGATGCCACGCTCGCGCGCAAGCCGGTGCCGGAAGAACTGAAGAGCGGCGACTACGTGCTCCTTTTCCTGACCAGCGACCTGGATTACGACGGCGCGGCACAAGCACTGGTCTGGCGCGACGGCCGCCGCAAACCGGCGGACACGATTCTGTCGCGACGCCAAGGGCTTCGCCTCGTTCGCGTGCGATGACCGGCTCGAACGCGGCGCCCGCCGGAGGCGTGAAATACGCATGCATGATCTGATCGGCATCGCAGCCAGCGTCGCGCTGCCCTGGCTCGCCGGCACCTGTTGCGTGCTTGCACTGCAACGCGGGGTTACGGGGCGCGACCTGGTCGGCGCCGCCGGCTACGGTTACCTGCTTGGCGCACTGGCGACGACGCTGGCAATGCGCGCGCTCGACGCCATCGCGGTGCGATGGACGATGCCACTGGTTGCGACGCAGCTCGTCACGCTTGCCGCGGTGGCCTGTGGCGTTGCCCGCTTGCGATCACCTCGGTCGCTGCTCGAGCGCTGGAAAGGATGCCGCGACCGCGTCGCTGCGCTGCCGGCGCTGCAGCGTCTGCTGTTCGTCGGCTGCCTTGCGCTGATCCTCGTCCGCTTGTGCGGCCTTGGCCTGGAGCTGGCATGGCGGCCGCTGCTGCCGTGGGATGCCTGGGCGCAGTGGTCGACCAAGGCCCGCGTCTGGTACGAATATGGGACGATTGCAGCCTTCGTCGACCCGGCGAGCTGGCTCGAATCGGGCGGTGCGATGCAATTCGTCGACGCCCATTCCGATTATCCGGCGACGGTTCCGCTGCTGCAGGTGTGGACCGCGCTGTGCCTCGGCCGCTGGGACGAGTCGCTGATCAACGTACCCTGGCTCGCGGTCCTGACGGGACTCGGGCTCGCCTTTTACGCGCAACTGCGGCGGATCGGGACGCGTATTTCACAGGCGATGCTCTTCAGCTATCTGCTGCTTTCGATTCCATTCATCGATCTGCACGTCGCGGTTGCCGGGTATGTGGACCTCTTCGTCGCCGCGGCCTACGGCATGGGTGCGATGGCGCTCTGGCAGTGGGTTCGCACGCGCGAGCGCGCCGACGCGATTCTGGCCGTACTCGGCGCGCTGGCCTGCATCGCGATCAAGAAGGAGGGCATCGTGTGGGCGCTGACATTGCTGCCGCCGGTGCTTGTCGCCGTCGATCGGCGGCTCGGCCTGCGGGTGGTGACGCTGCTCGGCGCTGCGATGCTGGTCTACCTGCTATTCGGGCCCGGCCAGATCAACGTGCTCGGCTACACGCTTCGAACCGAATTCACAAACGTATCGCGGCCCGTGTTCGAGCACTTTTTCGAAATGGACAATTGGCATCTGCTCTGGTACCTGACGCCGGTGGTGATTGCGCTGTGCGCTCGCGCGCTGTTCACCGCCGCGATGGCGCCGATGACGGTCACGATGCTCGGTGCGTTCGCTTTCGTGTTCGTGGTGTTCTTCTATAGCAGCGCGGCCTTCGGCGTCGCCGACGAAACACTGGTCAACCGCCTGCCGCTGCACCTCGTGCCGGCGCTCGCGTTCTATCTGGTGCTGCTGTGGCGACAGGTGCCGGCGCGGGCTCCCGACGTCGCAGCCATGCCGGCGCGCGAGCCGGCTCGATAAGCCCGCCGCTCGCCGCGGCCGCGATCAGATGGCGCCAGCCCGGCGCTCGAAACGCCGGCGGACGGTGGACCAGCGGTGCGCTGCGAGGCAGTACGCGAACGCCGCGGCGCTGTACACATAATAGAGCTGATGAAAGAGAACGCCGCCGACCGCGAACAAGGCGCTGCGCCGCTGCCGGAAGAACTTGAACAACCGGTAATTCGCCGCTGCAATCGCGGCGAGCAGGATCAACGCGGGCCAGAGCGGCGCGCTTCCCAATGCGGCAAGCAACAGACTCAACAGCCACGATGCCGCAAGCAGCGCGCGAAGGCGCTCGCCGGCGCCCATGTTGAGGCTCCTCGACCACCATCCGTGCGCGACGATCAGGCGCGACCATGGCACGGCGCGGCGACATATTTCGGTGTGCAGCAGATTGCCCAGTCGCCAGATCTTGAGATGAGTCGCCAACAGTGCAGGCTCGAGGTGAATGCGAAGGCCGCGCTGACGCAGGCGCATGCCGAGCTCGATGTCCTCGATCGACGAGTATGGGTACCCTTCGGCGTCGAATCCGCCAGCCTCGGCGAAGGCTTGCTTGCGTATCGCACCACAGCCCGCCCAAAACGTGTCGACGTCGCCTTTCGCATTCCGGTGGTAATAGCGGTGGACGAGATTCTTGTACTGCGAGAGAAAATCGGGCGCCGGAGGATCGTCGTCGTAACTGCCGAACACGGCGTCCGCACCAGTCGCCTGCAGCGCTGCAACCAGCACCCGCCCGCCGTCCGCGTGGACGACGACGTCCGCATCGACGAACCACAGGACCTCAGCGGCCGCCGCGGTGGCTCCGACGTTGCGGGCGCCGCCGGGACCGAGCCGCCCACCGGATTCGAGCACGGTGACCGCCGCGGCGGCGGCAATTGCCGCGGTGTCGTCGTTCGAGCCGTCGTCGACGACAATGATTTCCGCGATCTCGCCGCGATGACGCATCGCCAGCAGCGGCTCGAGGCTTTGCTGCAACGTGGCGCCGCCGTTGTATACGGGCAGGATGACGGTGATCGTGGGCGACACCGGAGGAGGGCTGCGTTCGGTCGTTGCGTTCAGTGCATTTCTCCCACCAGGCGCTTCGCCGGCCTGCGTTCAACGCGACCGGTGCTCGCTTTCCGTGATACGAGCACTATAATTGGCCGCGCGGATCGCTTTCGACCCGCGCGAACCGGGCCGCGGCGCAAACGACCATTGGCAGTCTAATCAGTCGCGATAGCAGGTGCAATGCAACGATCGGACGGCCGGACGAGGATACGCGCGGCAATGACAGGCAATAGCATCCGGTCGAACGCCAGCGAGCCGCGGCGGTGGGACAGCGCACTCGAGGCGCTGCTCGGTGCGCGGACCGAGGGGTTGTGGCGACAGCACAGCGACGCGGTCAATGCGATGCTGCTGGCGGGCTGGCTTCCGCTGCAGCCGTGCGTGAATCTGCTGAAGACCGATTTGTTCGACGAGGCGATGGGTGATGGGCTGTACCCGCTGCTGTCCGCACGGGCGGAGCGCGTCACGGGACTGGATGTCGCGCCGTCGGTTCTGACGGCTGCGACGACGCGGCACCCTGCCGTGCTGGCTGTCGCGGCCGATGTGCGGCGACTGCCATTTGCGAGCGGCGCGTTCGACATCGTGGTCTCGAACTCCACGCTCGACCACTTCAAGACGCGAGACGAAATCCTCACCTCGCTGCGCTGCCTACACCGCGTGCTGCGGCCCGGCGGCAGGCTGCTGCTTACGATGGACAATCTTGCCAATCCGGTGGTCTTACTGCGTAACTTGCTCCCGTACCGGCTGCTACATCGGCTGAAGCTGGTTGCCTACCCGATCGGCGCGACCGGCGGACCCGGAACCCTGCGCCGCATGTTGCGAGACGCCGGCTTCGACGTGCTCGAAACCGTCGCGCTGCTGCACTGCCCGCGCGCGTTGTCGGTGGCGATGGCGCGACGCTGCGAGCGCCGCGGAACGCCGCAGGCGTGCGCGAGGTTTTTGCGTGCGGCACGGCGATGGGAGCATCTGGCCCACTGGCCGACGC
>JBDTXW010000029.1:0-18618 GCA_040005975.1 Betaproteobacteria bacterium
CTGCTCGGTCGGCTTTCGCCGGACGACCTGTCCAAAGAAGGGCTGCCATTCTCGACGACGCGCGAGATCGATGTCGGCTATGCGCGGGTACGCGCCGCGCGCATCAGCTACATAGGTGGACCCGGTTACGAGCTGTATGTGACGACCGACCAGTGCGTCACGCTGTACGAAGCATTGCATGAGGCCGGTGCATCGGTCGGACTGCGCGATGCCGGCTACTACACGATCGATGCGTTGCGCATCGAAGCGGGAAGGCGAGCCTGGGGTGCCGAGCTCGGTCCCGACGAGACGCCGCTCGAAGCCGGTCTCGCCTACGCAGTCAGGATGGACAAGCCCTCCGCGTTCATCGGCCGCGACGCACTCGTCCGGCAGCAGGCGCAAGGGTTGAAAAAACGGCTGCTGCAGTTTATTTTCGACGACCCCGCGGCGTTCCCCTGGGGTGGCGAACCGATATGGATGGATGGGCAAAGCGTCGGCGAGCTGACCTCGGCCGGCTACAGCCGCCGGCACGGGCGCGCGGTCGCGATGGGTTATGCGCGAACCGAGCGCGTACTGAGCGACGCCGCGCTGCTCGCTGCGCGCTACCAGGTCGACATTGCCGGGGAAGCATTCGCCGTCACGCCGCATCTCACGCCGCTTTAAAGCGCTGTTCGCCCGAGCGACCGTCGCCGCAATGCGTTATTCTGGCCGCTGACTGCCAACTCCCGACTCTTGATGGCTCTTCGCTCGATCGCGCCGCCGCGCCGCGGCCGCATACCGCACAAGCCCGGCGCGCCGACCGGCCAGGTGCAGAGCCTGACGCGTGGCCTGTCGATCCTCGAGGCGCTGGCCCAGGCCGACAGCGGCCTGAGCCTGACCGAGGTCGGCCACCGCGTTCAATTGCCGGTTTCGACCGTGCACCGGCTACTGGCGACGCTGGAAAAGATGGGCTACGTCTACCAGGCCGGCGATCTCGGCCTCTGGCACGTCGGTCTGCAGGCCTTCACCGTCGGCAGCACGTTCCTCGCCAACCGCGACTTCATCGGGCGCAGCCACGCCTACATGCGCCGGCTGATGGAGCAGTCGGGGGAAACCGCGAACCTGGCGATCCTCGACGGCACCGAGGCGGTCTTCATCGCGCAAGTGCAATGCCACGAGACGATGCGCACGCTGGTCAAGCTGGGCAGCCGCGTGCCGCTGCACGCATCGGGTGTCGGCAAGACGATCTTCGCTGCGCTGCCGGATGAGCAGATCGACGCGATTCTCAAGGTGCGCGGCTTGCCGCGCATTACCGAAAACACGATCGTCGCGCCGGAGACGATGTGGGCGGCGTTGCGGGTCATCCGGCAGCGCGGCTATTCGTTCGACGACGAGGAGCACGCGCGCTCGACGCGCTGCGTCGCCGCGACCGTCTACGACGAACACGCCGAGCCTCTCGGCGCGATTTCCCTGGCCGGACCGTCCTCGCGCTTGTCCGACGAGCGCATCCGGCAGCTCGGTCCGGTGGTCGCGCACACCGCCGAGGAGCTTACCCGTACGCTCGGCGGCAAGTGGCCGCATCCCTACTGAACGGGTGATCGCTTGCTGGTCATTCGGCAGCAGCCTCGCGGATCAACGCCTTCATCTGACGCACTGCCTCGCGCAGGCCGACGAACACCGACCGGCTGACGATCGCGTGTCCGATGTGCAGCTCGCGCACCCCGGGCAGCGCAGCCACCGACTGCACGTTGAAGTAATTGAGCGCGTGTCCGGCATTGAAGCGCATGCCGAGCGCACGGATCGCCGCGCCAGCTTCGCGCACCTTCGCCAGCTCGGCGACGACCGCGGCGCTCTGCGGATCGCGTCCTCTGGCGTGAAATGCATGCGCATAGGGGCCGGTGTGAATCTCGCAGACACGCGCGCCGATCCGCGCGGCGGCCTCGACTTGGGCGAAGTCGGCGTCGATGAATACGCTGCTGATGATGCCGGCCTCCGCCAACCGTTCGACCGCGGCCTTGAGCCGCGCCTCCTGGGCGGCGACATCCAAGCCACCCTCGGTCGTGACTTCCTCGCGGCCTTCCGGCACCAGCATCGCCATCTCCGGCTTGAGCGCACAGGCGAGCCCGATCATTTCGTCGGTCGCGGCCATTTCCAGGTTGAGCTTGATCTGCACCAGCGCGCGGAGCCGGCGCACGTCTTCATCCTGGATGTGCCGGCGGTCTTCGCGCAAATGGACGGTAATGCCGTCGGCCCCGCCCAGGTGCGCTTCGGCCGCCGCCCAGACCGGGTCCGGCTCGTAGGTCCGGCGCGCCTGCCGCAGTGTCGCGATGTGGTCGATGTTGACGCCAAGCTCGATCATGGTTGTCGTTCTTCGCTTGCGCTGCCCTCGTCGTCGAGCGCCTGCAGATCGCGCACGACCCGCCGGCTGAAGATCGCCCGTTGCTCGAGATAGTGGTCGAGCACCTCGCGCATCAGCCGCTTCGCTTCGGCGGCTGCGTCCGCCGTGCTGTAGTCATGCTGCGCCAGAGCCAGCAATGTCGCACCGCGCACCAGCGGATAACGGCGCCCGGGTTCCGCTGCGGTGCTGCGTGGACCCAGATCGAACGCGTAATAGTACCGTGCCGACGGATCGACCGGCCGCCCGGTGTCGGCCTCGTGCGTCAGCGGCAGCGCGTAACCGAGCTCGGACAAGAGCCGCACTTCGAACTCGCGCAACACCGGCGCCTGCGGTGCGCCGGCAGCCAGCCGCGTCAGCGCCGCCTCGTAATCGCGAAAGAGCTGTGGATGCGGATCCTCGCGCGGCAACAGCTTCAGCAGCAGCTCATTCAAGTAGAAGCCGCATAGCAGCGCCGACCCGGCGACCAGCGGCAGGCCGCCGCGCCACTCCGCCTTGAGCAAAGTCCGCAATTCGCCGCCACCCGCCCACGACAAGGAGAGTGGCTGGAAGGCTTGCAGGATGCCGCGCAGCTCGGACCGCGGTCGCCTCGCACCGCGCGCGACCAGCGCGACACGGCCTTGCTCGGCGGTCAGCGCCTCGACGATCAGGCTGGTCTCGCGGTAGGCGTAGGCGTGCAGGACGAACGCCGCCTGTTCATCACGGCGGTCTCGCGCCTGCTTCATCGAATGGATTTCGGGCGCGGGTGACGCATGTTTACGCTTCAGTAGCCGAGGCGCGTGAGCTGCGCCTCGTCGTCGGTCCAGCCGGATTTCACCTTGACCCAGACTTCGAGGAACACCTTGCCTCCGAACAGGCGCTCCATGTCCCGGCGCGCGGCGCTGGCGATCGCCTTCATCGTCCCCCCGTCGGCGCCGAGCAGGATAGCGCGATGGCTGGCCTTGTCGGCATAGACGGTGGCGTGGATCTTCCGCAGCGCACCGTCGTGCTCGAAACTGTCGATGCCCACCGTCGTCGCGTACGGAATCTCCTCGCCGAGCAGGCGGAAGATCTTTTCGCGCACATATTCTGCCGCGATGAAGCGCTCATCGCGGTCGGTCAGATCGTCCGGCGCGAACAGCGCTGGGCCGATCGGAAGATGGCGCGCGATCTCCGCGGTGAGCCGATCGAGCTGGATGCGCTTTTCCGCGCTGATCGGCACCATCGCCGCGAATGGGTGCGCCTTCCCCAGCATCGACAGGTAAGGCAGCAGGCGCGCCTTGTCGGCGAGCCGGTCGACCTTGTTGATGGCGGCAATCGCCGGAACGCGCGCGGGCAGCAGCGCGAGCACCGCGCGGTCGCCTTCGGTCAATTTCACCGCCTCGAGCACGACGACGATCGCATCGACGCCGGCAATGCTGTCGCGCACCGTCCGGTTCATCCGCTCGTTCAAGCGCGACCGATGCTCGGTCTGGAAACCCGGCGTATCGACAAAAAGGAACTGCGCCGTCGGCGAGTTCATGATGCCGAGGATGCGATGCCGCGTCGTCTGCGGCTTGCCCGAAGTGATCGATACGCGCGCTCCGACCAGCGCATTGACCAGGGTCGACTTGCCGACATTGGGCCGGCCGACGACGGCGACGTAACCGCAGCGAAAGCCGGAGGCGGAATCAGGCACGCGTCGCCTGCTCGTAGGCCGCCGCGGCCGCGGCCTGCTCGGCGGCGCGGCGGCTCGGTCCCGATCCCGTGGCGGCCACGTCGAGCGCCGGGATCCGGCAAACGACGTCGAACGTCTGCAGATGTGCCTCGCCCCTGACCGCCGCGACCGCATAGTCGGGAACCGCCAGCTTCCTGCCCTGCAGCCATTCCTGCAAGCGCGTCTTCGGATCCTTGGCCAGTTCCGAAGGATCGATGCTCGCAATCTCGCCGGCATAGATGCGGCCGATCGCCGCAGCGGCGGCATCGAAGCCGCCGTCGAGAAAGATCGCGCCGAACAGGCCCTCCAGCGCGTCGGCCAGTATCGACGGCCGCGCGGCGCCGCCGCTTTTCAGCTCGCCTTCGCCGAGCCTGATCGCGCTGCCCAGATCGAGCGCGCGCGCCAGGCGGTAGAGCGTGTCTTTGTTGACCAGATTCGCACGGACACGCGAGAGCTCGCCTTCGGGAATCTGCGGAAAGCGCCGGTACAGCGCCAGCGCGATCGCGCAATTGAGAACCGAATCGCCGATGAATTCCAGCCGTTCGTTGTGGTCGGCGCCGAAGCTGCGATGCGTCAGTGCCTGGCGCAGCAGATCCGGGTCGCGAAATGTGTGGCCGAGCGATTCAGTCGGCGCGGAGGGCGGCATCAACCCCGGGCATCACTTGGTGGCGGTGGCCTCGAAGTCGAGCACCAGGCTCACGTTGCCCACCAGGTGCAGCTTGTTGCTCCAAGTCGCAGTCGCCACCAGCGTGTTGCCTTCCTTGACGACGTCGATATCGCTGCCGCGCACCGAGTCGATGTAATCGGCGCTCGCCTTCAGATCGAAATCGCTGCGAAATTTCGCCAGCGAAAACTGATCAGGGGAATCCTGCAGTGTCTTGGCCATCACCTTTTTCACGGTGAAGTACTCGATGTACGACGGCAGCGTGCGGAAACCGATCATCACGACCGCGACGACGACAGCGGCCACAAACAGAAACCCGAGCATCGACAACCCGCGCTGCGCAGTGTGCTTGCTCATCTTCTCTCCCATCAGCGGATGCTGGTGCCGACCCGCTTGAATGCGAAGCTGCTGATATCGTCCCAGTTGAACCAGATGAAGAATGCCTTGCCCCGGATGTGATCATCCGGAACGAACCCCCAGTACCGACTGTCGTCGCTGTTGTCGCGGTTGTCCCCCATCATCAGGTAATTGCCCGGAGGGACCTTGCATCGGAATCCGTGGTCATTGTAAACGCAGTTCTTCTTTCCGGGGAAAGACCGGACGCCGCCGACATTGACCGGCGGCGCGGCAGGGTTGATTGCGATCGAGTGCACGCGGTCTCCTATTCGCTCCTCGAACCGCTGCGTAGTCGCGTAAGTCAGGCCTTCCAGATAGCTGTAGGTACTATCCGGCTTCTGCGGCCACGGCTGGCCGTTGACGCTCACCGTCTTGTCTCGGTATTCGACCTCGTCGCCAGGCAGGCCTACCAGCCGCTTGATGAAATCCTGCGAGGGATTGATCGGGTAGCGAAAGACGATGACGTCACCGCGCTGCGGCTGGCCGGTTTCGACGATTTTTTTCTCGATGATCGGCAGCCTGATGCCGTCGGCGAACTTGTTGACCAGGATGAAGTCGCCCACTTCGAGCGTCGGCCGCATCGACGAGCTCGGAATCTTGAACGGCTCCGCGACGAACGAGCGGAGCAGGAACACGATCAGCAGGACCGGGAAAAAACTCTTCGGATACTCGATCCACCACGGCTCGGGCGCGCCTGGCCGGCGCCCGCGCGCGAAGACCAGCCGGTCAGCCAGCGTTATCACTCCGGTCAGAACGGTGAGGAGGAACAGGATCAACGCGAAATTCATCGTGTTATCAGTCGTTCGAATATGTGATTGCGCCGGCGCTTACTTCTCGCCGACCTGAAGGATCGCCAGAAACGCTTCCTGCGGAATTTCGACGCTGCCGACCGCCTTCATCCGCTTCTTGCCCGCCTTCTGTTTCTCGAGGAGCTTGCGCTTGCGGGTGACGTCGCCGCCATAGCATTTGGCCAGCACGTTCTTGCGTAGCGCCTTGACGCTCTCGCGGGCGATGATCTGCGCGCCGATCGCCGCCTGGATCGCGACGTCGAACATCTGGCGCGGGATAAGCGAGCGCATTTTCGACACGACCTCGCGGCCCCGGTATTGCGCATGCGCTCGATGCACCATCACCGACAGCGCGTCGACCCGGTCGCCGTTGATCAGGATATCGAGCTTGACGACGTCCGCCGCGCGGAATTCCTTGAAATCGTAGTCTAACGACGCATAGCCGCGTGACACCGACTTCAGCTTGTCGAAGAAGTCCATCACGACCTCGGCCAGAGGCAACTCGTAGGTCAGCATCACCTGGCGGCCGACGTACTGCATGTTCTTCTGGACGCCGCGCTTCTCGGTGCACAGCGTCAGCACCGGGCCGACGTAATCCTGCGGCGTCAGGATCGTCGTCGTAATGATCGGCTCGCGGATCTCCTCGACATGCGACAGATCGGGAAGCTTCGATGGATTCTCGATTTCGAGCAATGTGCCGTCGCGCAGCAGGACCTGATAGACGACGGTCGGCGCCGTCGTGATCAACTCCATGTCGTATTCGCGCTCCAGGCGCTCCTGGACGATGTCCATGTGCAACAACCCCAGGAAGCCGCAGCGGAAGCCGAATCCCAATGCCTGCGATACCTCGGGCTCGTAGTGCAGCGACGCGTCGTTGAGCTTGAGCTTCTCCAGCGCGTCCCGTAGTGCCTCGTACTGGTTGGTTTCGACCGGGTAGAGGCCGGCGAAAACCTGCGGCTTGACGTCCTTGAAGCCGGGCAGAGGCGTCGTCGCGCGACGCGTCGCGAGCGTCACAGTGTCGCCGACGCGGGCCGCCTTCAACTCCTTGATGCCAGCGATGATGAAGCCAACCTCGCCGGCCGACAGCGAATCGCGCGCCACCGACTTCGGGGTGAAAACGCCCACCTGCTCGCAGTTGTAAGTCGCGCCGGTGACCATCAGCAGGATCTTGTCGCGCGGCTTCAGAGTTCCCTCCATCACGCGCACCAGCATGACGACGCCGACGTAGTTGTCGAACCAGGAGTCGATGATCAGCGCCTGCAGCGGCGCGGCGGGATCGCCAGTCGGCGGCGGAATGCGGGCGATCACCGCCTCCAGGATGTCGTCGACGCCTTCGCCGGTCTTGGCGCTGGCGAGGATCGCGTCCATGGCGGGCAGCCCGATGATGTCTTCGATTTCCTCGATCACCCGGTCCGGCTCCGCCGAAGGCAGATCGATCTTGTTGAGCACCGGAACGACGGTCACGCCCTGCTCGGTCGCCGTATAGCAGTTGGCGACCGTCTGCGCCTCGACCCCCTGGGAGGCGTCGACGACCAGCAGCGCGCCTTCGCAGGCCGCAAGCGAGCGCGAAACCTCGTAGGCGAAGTCGACATGGCCGGGCGTGTCGATCAGATTGAGCTGGTAAGTCCTGCCGTCGCGGGCCAGATACCGGAGCGCGGCAGTCTGCGCCTTGATCGTGATGCCGCGCTCGCGCTCCAGATCCATCGAGTCGAGGACCTGCGCTTCCATCTCCCGTTCGGCGAGGCCCCCGCAGCGCTGGATGAAGCGGTCGGCCAGCGTCGACTTGCCGTGGTCGATGTGCGCGATGATCGAGAAGTTGCGGATGTGCTGCATTGGGGGTTCAAAAGAAAGGGGCACCGCGAAGTGCCCCTCCTTTGCTATGCCTCGGCTTAGGCTTGCGTCGGAATACCTTGAATTTTAGCCGATTTTTGCCATTAATGCGAGTCTGCTGCGGCCCGCTCCGCGACGATTGCGCTGAGCGCGCTCATGTCCAGCCGGTAGTGGCACAGTTCGCGGCCCTCGGCGAGCAGCACCGGGACCTTGTCGCCCCAGCGCGCTTCGAGCGCCGGGTCGGCATCGACGTCGAGTTCATCGACAGGCACACCGGCGGCATGCGCGGCAAGCGCTGCCCGCATGTCGTCGCAAAGGTGACAATAAGCGCGAACGAGCAGCGTCAGCCGGAGCGCCATTGAACGTGGCCGAAGCCGATCGAGCCTGTGTTTCGCGCGGCAGCTATTCGGCGCCGTTGCCGAGCCGGATCGTCGAAAAGAACTGCTGCTCCCCTCGCCGCAGCTGAAAGGTCACCGAGGTACCCTTCTCCAGCTTGGCGATCAGCGCGTTGATCTGCTCGGCGGTTTTTGCCTCGATCGTCGCGCCGCGGCTGATCACCGCCAGAATGACGTCACCCGGCTGGATGTCGCCGCGCGCGGTGCCGCGGATGTCCTCGACGAGGACGCCGCTCTTGATCTCGAGCTCCTTTTTCTGATCGTCGTTCAAGTCCGATAGCACGAGGCCTATCCGATTGGGCTTGGTCTTCTCCTTGCCCGGCGCGGCACGGCGGACCGGTCTCGGCGCCTCGTCCTCCTTCAGCTCGGCGACGGTGACGGCGACGTCCTTGCTCGCACCCTTGCGCCACAGCTGCAGCGTGACTCTCGTCCCCGGCTTGATTTGCGTGATGATGCGCGGCAGCTCGGACGACGTGTTGACCGTCCGGCCGTCGACCTTGGTGATGATGTCGCCGGCCTCGATGCCGGCCTTGTCGGCCGGGCCGCCCTTCTCGACCGAATTCACCAGCGCACCGCTCGCCTTGGCGAGGCCGAACGCGTCGGCGGTCTCGCGGTTGATTTCCTGGATCTGCACGCCGATCCTGCCGCGGGTCACGCGCCCCTTGTCCTGGATCTGCTTGACGACGTTCATCGCGACATCGATCGGAATCGCGAACGCGAGCCCCATATAGCCGCCGGTCCGGCTGAAGATCAGCGAGTTGATGCCGACGACTTCGCCTTTGAGATTGAATAGCGGTCCGCCGGAATTGCCCGGGTTGATCGGCACGTCAGTCTGGATGAATGGAACAAGATTCTCGTTGGGCAACTCGCGGCCTTTGGCACTGACGATACCGGCGGTGATCGTGTTTTCCAGACCGAACGGCTTGCCGATCGCCGCCACCCACTCGCCGACCCTGAGCTTGTCCGGATCGCCGATCGTCACCTTGGGCAGGCCCGTGGCCTCGATCTTGAGCAAGGCGACATCGGTACGCTTGTCGGTGCCGATGACCTTGGCGCGAAATTCGCGCTTGTCGGTCAGCTTGACCGTGACTTCGCTCGCGTCATCGACGACGTGCGCGTTGGTGAGCACGTAACCATCGGAGGCCAGAATGAAGCCCGAGCCGGTCGACTGCTGCTCGAAATCGCGCGGACGCGGCTGTCCGCGCGGGATTTGCCCGAAGCGGCGAAAGAATTCGTAAAAGGGGTCATCCTCGGAAATTTCGGGCATCGCCTGGCGGCGCGCGGTTTGCGTGACGTCGATGCTGACTACGGCCGGACCCTGCTGCTCGTAGAGCTCGGTGAAGTCGGGCAGCCGACCGGATTGGGCAAGCGCCGGCGGCATGAATGAAAACGCGCCGATGAGCGCGCCGAATACGGTCCAAAGACGGAGTTTCATTGCTGTCGCTTCCTGGTCATCTATCGAAAATGCCGGGCTTCGATTTTAGCCGACACCCGGGTTACTGGCGGCGCCCGACCGAGTAGGCTATTTGACGCACGGTCGCGCCGGGCGCTTCGCCCAGAACCGTTACGAGATAGTCGTCGAGCTGCCGGCTGTAGACGTTGATCCCGCCCTGGTGTGACAGCCCGACCGGCTGCGGCGTGGCGGGCGTCGGTTCGACGAAGACGGAAATCGCGACCAGGCCATCGGAGTACACGATGTGCGCGACTTGCGCCGCCTTGCCGCGCAGCGTCCGATAGCCTTCGACGATCTTGGTGAAGCCCGGAGGCATGTCGCGTACCGTCCAGCCCGTTTCCCTGGGAGCAATGTCGGCCGCGGGCGATTCTCGTACCTGCCAGTCGGCGGGCACGGTCGCGAACGTCGGCTTGGTCGCATCACGATCGAGGCGCACGCCGATCTGTATGTCGCTGAACGCGAACTGCTCGACCGGCTCATTCCTTTCGTTGAGCAGGCGCGCCTTCAGCAGCAAGCCGGTCGCGATGTCGGCCCACAGCTTGTGGCCATAGCGTGACCCATCCTTGGGCTCGAATACGTAGGCCTGTGTCTCGAGTCCGGCGATACGCGCGATCTCGGCCTTGCGGAACTGATAATAGGTGGCCAGCGTCGCCAGCTGCTGCGGAAGCAGCGACGGAAAGGCATTGTGCATGCTCCGGGACTCGACGCGAATGACTTTGGCGTCCGGGTAATAGCAGCGCACCTGCTCGTCGTTGCGGATGATTTCACGCGCCGGGCCGTCGAGATTGGATAGCTTCTCAGACTCGCCATGGGCGTCCTGCAGGTGGTAGAGGCGTGACATCTCGATGCGGCCACCGTGCTGGTAGACGATCGTGCCGACGTAGTTGAGCTGGCGTGCGGCGTTGGCGGCTCGCTGCAGCCAGTCGGCGGCGTCCTGCGCCCATGCCGACGGAACGGCGACCAGTGTGACAGCAACGAGCCCGATGCCGCAGCGCAGCCTGGCCGGCCACTCCCGCGGTCGGGCGCTGGGACTACGGACGCGCATCCGGCTCGCTAGCCGCGACCGCGCGCAGATACGGACCTATGCCCTGGATCGCATTGGTCGGCGAGTATTCCTGGTGTACCAGCACATACTCGTTGTCGACCACGGGCCGGGCGTCGGCGGCCCGAACGCCGACCGCCTGCCTGGCGCTGGCGATCGCCGCCACCGGCGCGGGCATCGTCGTCAACGCCACCCAGCCGACGACGCTGACGGCTGCCACCGTCGCTGCCAAGGCGAGTGCGATCGCGTGCGGCGCAGGTGATCGTCGCGGCGGTGCCAGCACCGTCGGCTCGGCGGCGAACAACGTGTCGAATTTTTTCGATGCAATGTCCCCCGCGGCGACGCCGTGCAGCGCATCCCCGATCGCGTGATAACACACCCAGTGAGCGACGCCTTGACCGCGACACAAGCTCGTGACGACGGCGTCGGCCCGTACGGGCTCGAGCTCGCCGTCGATCAGCAGCGAAATTTCCTCCGGTGTCGGCACGTTCGGCCCGCCGGCGCCGCCGGCGCCGGGTCCTGCCTTGAAGTTGCCCATCACCATCTCCGGTCCTTGTCAGTCCCCAAGAGCGGTCGCAACTGCTCTGCGATCGCTTCGCGCGCCCGAAAGATCCGGGAGCGCACCGTGCCAATCGGACAATTCATCGCGTTGGCAATCTCTTCGTAACTCAAGCCTTCGATCTCACGCAGCGTTATCGCGGTGCGCAAGTCCTCCGGCAGCGTCTCCATCGCCTTATTGACGGTAGCCGCTATCTGCTTGCCGTGCAACTCGTCTTCCGGCGTCGCCGAATCGCGCAACTGTTCGGCGTCCTCGAAATTCTCCGCCTCCTCGTTGTCGAAGCCGGTCGACGTCGGCGCCCGCCGGCCCATCGCGACCAGGTAGTTCTTGGCCGTGTTGATCGCGATGCGATAAAGCCACGTATAAAACGCACTGTCCCCGCGAAAGGAAGGCAGTGCGCGATAGGCCTTGATGAATGCCTCTTGCGTCACGTCCTCGACTTCGCCCGGGTCGCGCACCAGCCGCGACAACAGCCGTCCGAGCTTGCGCTGGTACTTCAGCACCAGCAGCTCGAATGCGCGTTTGTCACCCCGCTGCGCGCGCTCGACCAGCTGCTGATCTACTTCGCGGTCAGCCATCCGCGGCCAGTCCCTGAGTCAATCGTTATTGTCGCCACACCGGATCCGGTGGGCGTGATACCCGCCGGCAGTATAGCCGAGCCATCAGGCGCGCCGCGCGGTCGACTCAGGCAGGCAGCTTGCATCCTAGACCGTTGGCGCTGCGGGAAGTTCAGTCCCGCGCCGGGACTGGCGCGCCACCCGATCAACCGCGTTGCTCCAGCGCAACAACCGGCTCGACCTTGCCGGTGACGATGCCACGGTAGTTGCGGATCGCCGGTTCGCGCCAGGCCGACAATTCGCCTCGCTGCGCAGCGTCGAGCAGCCCGAGCTGCTCGAGCACCGCGACGGTGGCCGGATGCAGACCGCGCGCATTGCCGTCGGCGACCTTGACGGCGATCCCCCAACCCTTGCTGCGCACGCCGATCGCCTGGACGCCTTCGGCGCCGACCTTGGTCACCCAGTCGCCTCGGCCGGCACGCATCAGGATCAGGTCGTTGCGCTTCTCGCCCGATACCATTTCCGGGTACGCGCTCATCGCGTCGGCGAGAACCAGCGGCGCGTGCCCATAGCGATCGTCCTGGGCGCCGGCGAGCCGGGCGTAGGCGAGCGCGAGCGCCGACAGCGGCATCGCGTAGTTGGGCGCCGAGCAACCGTCGATTCCGGCGAGGAGGCTCGACTCCGCCACGCCGGCCAGATGCGCCACTGCCTGCCGTATCGCGCGCTGCAACGGGTGGTCGAATGCGAGGTAGGTTTCTTTTGGTAGGCCACAGAGCCGGCAGTAGGCGAGCATGCCGGCATGCTTGCCGGAACAGTTGTGCTGCAGCGGCGTGAAGACGACGCCGGCCGGTGGCAATTCGTCGCGGGCGGCATAGAACAGCGGCGGATGGACACCGCACTGAAGCTCTTCCGGCCGGCAATCGGCGCGGCGCAGCATGTCGGCGACGCCGGTCACATGGCGCGGCTCGCCGGAATGGCTGGCGCACAGCAGCGCCATCTGCTCGCCCGAAAACCCGAAGGCTTCGACGCCGCCGGCAGCGACCAGTGGTAACGCCTGCAGCGGCTTGAGCGCGCTGCGCGTCATCGTGGCGAACGACGGGTCGCCAGCCGCAAACAGGATGTGGCCGGCACCGTCGACGACCGCGACCGAGCCGTAATGGATGCTGTCGGTCGCCTCGCCGCGCGTTACCCGCGCAAGGGCAACATGGGGCGGTGCAGGGGGGAGCGCGGCGGGGGATGAAACCGTCGACAAGGTTTGACTGGGAAAAATCATCGATTTTACGCGCAACGTCGGTCTTTTCCGAGCTCGAGCAGCTCGATCCGGCCAGCCGGTGTACTGCGGGTCGCGCGCCGCGGCGCTTTGCCCCGTTTGTTTGGCGCTCGCGCTGGCGGACCGGCGGCGTCCCGAGCGCGCGGAGCGCCGACCGGGCGATCCGAGGCTACGAATCCAGCACGCCGCGAATCTGCTCGAGCGCGGCAGGATCTTCGATCGTCGTCAGATCGCCCGGATCG
This sequence comes from Betaproteobacteria bacterium, assembly GCA_040005975.1. Taxonomy (GTDB): domain Bacteria; phylum Pseudomonadota; class Gammaproteobacteria; order Burkholderiales; family Casimicrobiaceae; genus PALSA-1003. Next base: position 13,225 of record JBDTXW010000029.1, read on the forward strand.
CGGCCTTCAGCCAAGGCCTGGATCGCGCGCCGCAAGAGCTTCCCCGAACGCGTCTTGGGCAGCAGCGTGACGAAATGTACGGTGCCCGGGCGCGCGATCGCGCCGAGCTTTCGATCGACGGTGCTCAGCACTTCGGCGCGCATGCGGCGGGCGCCATCGGCGGTGGCAACGAGCGACGGATCCTTCGCTACCGCGAAGGCCATCGGGACCTGGCCCTTGACCGGGTCGGCGACACCGACGACGGCGACCTCGGCGATCCCGGGGTGTGCCTGCACCGCTTCCTCGATTTCGCGCGTGCCCAGGCGGTGTCCGGCGACGTTGATCACGTCGTCGGTGCGGCCGAGGACGAAATAGTAGCCGTCGGCATCGCGCGTGGCCCAGTCGAACGTCGAATAGACGCTGCGGCCGGGCAGCGTCGCGAAATAGGTCTGGACGAAGCGCGGGTCGTCGCCCCAGACCGTGGTCATGCACCCCGGCGGCAGCGGCGGGACGATCGCCAGCACGCCTTTCTGATCGGCGCCCACCTCGGCCCCGGTCAGTTCGTCGAGCAGGCGCACGTCGTAGCCGCACACCGGAAACGACGGGCTGCCGAACTTGCGCGGGGTCTCGGCGATGCCGAGCTGCGCCGACAGGATCGGCCAGCCGCTCTCCGTCTGCCAATAATTGTCGACGATCGCCACACCCAGCGATTCCGCGGCCCAGCGCGCCGTTGGCTCGTCGAGCGGCTCGCCGGCCAGGAACAGATAGCGCAGCGACGAGACGTCGTGCGCTTTCATGAACGCCGGATCCTGCTTTTTCAGCACGCGTATCGCCGTCGGTGAGCTGAACATCGTGCGAACTTTGTGCTCGGCGACGATCCGCCACCAGACGCCGGGGTCGGGCCGGATCGGGAGACCCTCGTACATGATCGTCGTCGATCCATTGAGCAGCGGCGCGTACACGATGTACGAGTGGCCGACGACCCAGCCGATGTCGCTGGTCGTGAACATCGTCTCGCCGGGAGCCACGCAGAATATGTCGCGCATCGACGCGGTCAGCGCTACCGCATAACCGCCGGTGTCGCGCTGCACGCCCTTGGGGTTCCCGGTCGTGCCCGACGTATACAGGATATACGAAGGCTCCGAGGATTCGAGCCAGGTGCAGGCGACCCTCGCGCCGGCATGCTGCGCGGCGAGCGCTGCGTAATCGAGATCGCGGCCGGAGGTGGTACTCATCGAGGCATCGATGCCGCGGTCGACGATGATCACGCGCGACGGCGGATGCGCTGCCAGGCGCAGCGCCTCGTCGACCAGCGGCTTGTAGAGGATCGCCTTTCCGGCGCGCATGCCTGCGTCGGCCGTGATCAATACCTTCGGCCGTGCGTCGTCGATGCGGCTTGCCAGGCTCGCCGCGGCGAAGCCGCCGAAAACGACCGAGTGGATCGCGCCGATGCGCACGGTGGCGAGCATCGCGAACACCGCCTCCGGAATCATCGGCATATAGATCAGTACGCGATCGCCCCGGCCGACCTCCTGCGCCTTGAGGATGGCCGCGAAGCGATTGACCTCGTCGGCAAGCTGGCGGTAGGTGTAGCTGCGGCGCGAATCGGTTTCGGTCGAGATGTATATCAGCGCCGGCTGCGCGCCGCGCGCTTCCAGGTGCCGGTCGACCGCGTTGTGGCAAAGGTTGGTGCGACCGCCGACGAACCAGCGTGCGAACGGCGGCCGGCTGTAGTCGAGCACGTCGGTAAACGGCGTCTGCCAGTCGATCAGCGCCGCGCGCTCGCGCCAGAATCCATCGCGATCGGCAAGTGAGCGTCGATGCGCTTCGGCGTAGCTTGGCATCGCCTGCCCGCGTTCAGAGGCCGGCGGTATCCGCGCCGACGCGAACGACCGTGCGGCCGCGCACCGTCCCCTTGAGGAACGCGTCGAAATGCGTCGGCAGGTCGGCGAAATCGATCGTCACGACCCGGGCCTGCACGCGCGAGGGCCGCCACTCATTGGCCAGCCGGTCCCACAGCTTCTGCCGCAGCGGCATCGGGCACTCGGCACTATTGGCGCCGAGCAGGTGCACGCCGCGCAGGATGAACGGCATGACCGTCGTGTTGAGCTTGAAGTCCGCGGCGAGTCCGACGCTCGCCACCGTGCCGGCCTGCTTCATCGTCGATAGCATCCAGGCCAGCACTTCCCCGCCCAGGTTGTCGATCGCGCCGGCCCAGGTCGCCTTGTCCAGCGGGCGGACGCTCGAGAAATCGATGCTCGAGCGCAACACCACTTCGGACGCGCCGATCGATCGCAGGTAGTCAGACTCCTTTTCCTTGCCGGTCAGCGCGACGACGTGATAGCCGAGCCGGGACAGCACGTCGATGGCGACGCTGCCAACGCCGCCGGTCGCGCCGTCGACGATCACCGGCCCGCTGCGCGGCGTCAGGCCGTTGTGCTGCATGATCTCGATCGCCTGCGCCGCGGTGAAACCAGCGGTTCCCAGGGTCATCGCCTCGAACGCCGTCATGTTGGGCGAACGGCGCACGACCCAGTCGGCAGGCACGCGAACGTATTCCGCGTAGCCGCCGTCGTGCGCGACGCCGACGTCGTAGGCGTGCACGATCACCTTGTCGCCATGCTTGAACCGCGGATCGGCCGACGTTTCGACCGTTCCCGCCATGTCGATGCCGGCGACGGTCGGATACTTGCGCATGATCTTTCCGACACCGTTGTACGACAGCGCATCCTTGTAGTTGATCGTCGAATACTTGGTCTTGACGACGACGTCGCCCGGGTCGAGCTCGTCGAGTCCCATGTCGACGAATCGGCTGGACACGACGCCGTTCTCCTGAAATGTCCGGTAGGCCTTGAATTTCTGCACGGGTGTCTCCTCCTAATAGCGTCTTTGCCGATGCTTGCCGCCGCACCGGATGGGAATTAAGGATCAGGCCGCCGTCTGCGCCGCGGGCGCAGCGTCCCCGGCGAGGTGCGGCAGCGCCATGTATTCGTGGCTGCGCATTTCGACCAGCCGGCTGACGGTGCGCGCAAATTCGTGGCTGTTCGCGCCTTCGCGATAGAGATCGACCGCGGGGACCTCGGCGGACAGGAGCAACTTTACCCGATGATCGTAGAGCACGTCGACGAGCCAGGTGAAACGGCGGGCGGCATTGCTCATGTCGGGGGAGAGCCGGGGTACGTCGGACACGATGACGACTGCAAAGCGACGCGCCAGCTCGAGATAGTCGATTTGCGAGCGTGGCCCTTCGCACAGCGTGGCAAAGTCGAACCAGACGAGGCTGCCGGCCCGCTTTTTCGCTTTCAGCACGCGCGAGTCGACCGAGAGCCGGGGATCCTCGTCGGGTCCGGGCCGCATGCGCTCGAACAGTGCGGCGAGCGTCGAATCGGCGCCACCCGGCAGCGCAACATAATAGGCGGCCGCCTGCTCGAGCTCGCGAAGCCGGTAATCGGTGCCGCCGTCGACCTCGACTACGTCCAGCCATTGCTTGAGCAGCGCAATCGTCGGCAGCAGATTCTGTCGCTGCAAGCCGTTCGGATAGAGGTCGTCGGGTCGGTAGTTCGACGTCAGCACAAAGACCACGCCGTGATTGAACAATGCGGTCAGCAGGCGGCCGAGGATCATCGCGTCGGCGACGTCGGACACGTGGAATTCGTCGAAGCAGATCAGGCGGTGGCGGCGCGCGAGCCTCGCCGCCACCGTTGCCAGCGGATCTCCCTCGCGCGACAGCGTCCTGAGCTCGTCGTGCACGCTTTTCATGAACGCATGAAAATGGGCGCGCGTCTTGCGCCGAAGCGGCGCTGCGGCGTAAAAGGCATCCATCAGGAAACTCTTGCCGCGGCCGACGCCTCCCCACAGATAGACGCCGCGCGGCGGCACCGGCGGATGCAGCCACCGCCGCAGCAGCGACATTCTCGCCTTGCGGAATTCGGCCAGCTCGCCGTGCAGGCGCTGCAGCCGGTCCAGCGCGGCAAGCTGCGCGGCATCGAGGTCGATCCGGCGCCGTTCGAGCTCCGGCTGCAGAAACGCGAACAGCGCACCCTGGCGCGCGGTTCGAATGTACGCTTCGGCGACGGCTTCGTTCATGAAATGGGCGGGAGAGTCATGAACGAGACATCGGCAGGATCAGTAGTTGAGCGAGCGTTTGTCGACTGCCAGCGCTGCCTCCCTGGTTGCCTCGGAAAGCGACGGATGCGCGTGGCAGATGCGCGCGATGTCCTCGCTGGCCGCGCCGAATTCCATTGCGACGACGCCCTCGGCGATCAGCTCGGAGGCGAGCGGACCGATCGCATGCATGCCGAGCACGCGGTCGGTCTTCGCGTCGGCGAGCAGCTTGACGAAGCCGCGGGTGTCACCCAGCGCCCGGGCGCGGCCGTTGGCCATGAACGGGAACATGCCGGCGCGGTAGGCGATGCCCGCGGCCTTGAGCTGCTGTTCGTTCTGGCCGACCCACGCGATCTCGGGCGAGGTGTAGATGACCCAGGGCACGGTGTTGAAATCGACATGGCCATGCTGCCCGGCGATGCGCTCGGCGACGGCGACGGCTTCCTCCTCGGCCTTGTGCGCGAGCATCGGCCCGCGCACGACATCGCCTATCGCCCAGACATTGGCGAGATTGGTACGGCAAGCGTCGTCGACGGCGACGAAGCCGCGCTCGTCGAGCGTGAGCCCGACCGCTTCGGCGTTGAGGCCCGCGGTGTGCGGCAGGCGCCCGATCGACACGATCAGCTTGTCGAATGTCGCTGCCTGCGGCTTGCCGTCGGCGTCGGTGTATTCGACGCTGACGTTCTGGTTCACCGCGACCTTGCCGATCTTGCTGCCGAGCCGGATCGACAGACCCTGCTTGGCGAAGAGCTTGCCGGCTTCCTTGGCGACCTGCTCGTCGGCGGCGCCCAGGAAAACCGGCAGCGCCTCGAGCACGGTGACCTCTGCTCCCAGCCGCCGCCAGACGCTGCCCATTTCGAGGCCGATGACGCCGGCTCCGATGACGCCGAGCGTCTTCGGCACCTGGGGAATCGCCAGTGCGCCTTCGTTGTCAAGGACCAGTCGATTGTCGAACGGCGCGCCCGGCAGCGCACGAGGCTTCGAGCCGGTCGCGACAATGACGTGCTTCGTGGCGAACGTCTGCGGGCTTGCGCCGGATACCGCGATCTGCCAGCCGCCGGCGCCCTCGCCCTTCGCAGCCACGAAGCTGCCGGTGCCGTTGAAGAACGCGATCTTGTTCTTCTTGAACAGATAGACAATGCCGTCGTTGTTCTGGCGCACGACCTTGTCCTTGCGCGAGAGCATTTGCGCGAGGTTGAGCGCAAGGCCCTTGACCTCGATGCCGTGCTCGGCGAACGTATGTCCCGCGTGCTCGTAATTCTCCGACGATTGCAGCAGCGCCTTCGACGGAATGCAGCCGACGTTGGTGCA
>JBDTXW010000030.1:0-18557 GCA_040005975.1 Betaproteobacteria bacterium
CTCGACGAAAAAGTGGCGCGCCTGCAGCTCAAAAAGCTGGGTGCGATGCTGACCGAGCTGTCCGACAAGCAGGCGAGGTACATCGGCGTCGATGCCCAGGGGCCGTACAAACCGGAAACATATCGCTACTAGAAATCTTCGTCGCGGGAGGCATCGACCGTCGCGGACTTCACGACGGTCATGCCGCGCCGGCAGATTCGACCGTAAGCTTCGCTCGCGGTCAATCCGCCGGGTAGCGCGTCGCGGTCCATCAGACTGCTAACCTATCGGAGCAAACAGCTATGCGCCTTCTGCTGGTCTGGCTGACCAACGCGGCGGCGTTGTTCGCGCTGCCCTACCTGATGTCGTCGATCAAGGTCGACTCGATCGTCTCGGCGCTGATTGCGGCGCTGGTGCTTGGGCTGATCAACACGTTCATCCGTCCGGTGCTGGTGCTGCTGACGTTGCCAGCGACCTTGCTGACGCTGGGGCTGTTCATCTTCATCATCAACGGCCTGCTTTTCTGGTTCGTCGGCTCGTTCATCGAAGGCTTCCATGTCGCCGGTTTCTGGTCGGCCGTCGGCGGCGCGATCCTGTACAGCATCATCTCGTGGGCGCTTTCGGCGCTGCTGGTTCCAAAAAAAGCGTAGCGAGCGCCAACTGATGAGCGGCGGCAGCGACCGCATCTTCAGCTTCGAATTCTTTCCGCCGGCGACGCCGGAAGGTGCGGTGAAGCTGTCGGCTACGCGCGCGCAACTCGCGCAGCTCGGCCCGAAGTTTTTTTCGGTGACCTACGGCGCCGGCGGGTCGACGCGGGACCGTACGCTCGCGGCGGTGCTCGACATCCAGGCGAGCGGCCAGCGCGCGGCGCCGCATATTTCATGCATCGGCTCGACCCGGGACACCGTGCGTGCGACTCTCGCTACCTACCGCGAGCACGGCATCGGACACCTGGTTGCGCTGCGCGGCGACCTGCCGTCCGGCAGCGCCGACGTCGGCGAATTTCGTTACGCGGACGAGCTGGTCGCGTTCATCCGCGAGTCGACCGGCGACTGGTTCCACATCGATGTCGCCTGCTATCCGGAATACCATCCGCAGGCCCGGAGCCCGCGCGACGACATAATGAACTTCAAGCGCAAGCTCGATGCCGGCGCCGACTCCGCGATCACGCAGTATTTCTTCAACGCCGACAGCTACTATCATTTTGTCGACGAGGCCGTGGCCCTCGGCATCGACGTCCCTATCGTGCCGGGCGTGATGCCGATTGCGAGCTTCACCAAGCTGGCGCGCTTTTCCGACGCGTGCGGCGCGGAGATCCCGCGCTGGATCCGCAACAAGCTGGAGAGCTTCGGCGACGATAGCGAGGCGATTCGCGCTTTCGGCCTCGACGTCGTTACCGACCTGTGCGATGGCCTGCTGACGCACGGCGCGCCCGGACTGCATTTCTATACGCTGAACCAGGCGAGCCTGACGACGGTCATCTGGCAGCGACTGGGACTCTAAAGGACCCGCGCAAGCGACTTCGCTGGCGGCGCGCCAAAGCGCGAAGGCGTCGCGCCGGGGACGATGAGCGGGGCGGGCGCTACGCCCGCCCCGGATGAAACGACACCAGCTCGGTCGTCGTCCGTTCGGTGTAAACCGCCGACGCGTCGATGTCGCCGTGCTCGAAGTATTCGGCGTCGTGCACTTCACGCACGACGCCTCTGACTTCGGGCGCGTACCACACCTGATCGCGGCGGATCGTGCGGGAGCGCCAGAATTCGGCGTCGTCGAGCTGCAGCACGCGATATATCTGCACGGCGTCGAAGCTGCCGGCCGGCACCGCAATCGGCGTGCGGCCCTGCACGCTGCCATAGATCAGAATTTCGTCGCGCTGCTCGATGTCGGTACGGAAAGTCGGGACGGTCTGACGCCATGTCTTGCCCTGCTCGAGCGGAAACGACAGCAGCGCGGCGGCCGGCGTGAAGCGCCGCGGCGACGGGCCGCCCAGCATTCCGGCGCGCAAGCCGCCGGCGGCGTCGAGCTCATCGGTCCATTCGGAGCGTACGCCGTCGTCGGTGCGCACGACGTGCAGCGTCGCGACGTTTCCGGCCAGCGCGACGATCTCGGCGTCGATCTGCGAGACGGCACCGCGCCGCATGTTGTCGATCATCCGGTATTGCCAGTGGTCACCGACGATGAATTGCGGCGGAGCGACAGGCGGTCCGACCGGCGCCGCGGCACAGGCGGCGAGCACCGCCAGCGCAGCGAGAGAGAACAAGGCGCGGCCGGATGCGGGGCGGAGCATCAGTCGGCGTCGGTCAGTGCGCCGCGGCTCGCTGTCGACACGAGCTTCATGTATTTGGCCAGCACGCCGCGCGTGTAACGCGGCGCCGGCGGCGACCACTTGGCGCGACGCACGGCGATCTCCGCGTCATCGACGTTGAGCTGGATCAGCCTGCGGTGCGCATCGATCGTGATCGAGTCGCCTTCTTCGACCAGCGCGATCGTGCCGCCGACATACGCCTCGGGCGCGACGTGGCCGACGACCATGCCCCAGGTACCGCCGGAAAAGCGGCCGTCGGTGATCAGTCCCACGCTCTCGCCCAGGCCCTGGCCGATCAGCGCCGACGTCGGCGCCAGCATTTCCTGCATGCCCGGCCCGCCTTTCGGACCTTCGTAGCGAATCACCATCACGTCGCCTGCCTGGATCTTTTTCGCGATGATCGCTTCCAGCGCCGCGGGCTCGGAATCGAACACGCGCGCCGGGCCGGTGATCGACAGGCTTTTCAAGCCGGTTATCTTGGCCACGCAGCCTTCAGGTGCGAGGTTGCCCTTGAGGATCGCCAGATGACCCTGGGCGTACATCGGGCGGTCCCACGGCCGGATCACCTCCTGGTCGCGGCGCGGCTCGGATGGAACCGACGCAAGCTCGTCGGCCATCGTGCGCCCGGTGATCGTCATGCACTCGCCGTCCAGCAGCCCGTGAGCGAGCAGCATCTTGAGCACCTGCGGCACGCCGCCCGCGGCATTGAAGTCGACGGCGACGAATCGGCCCGAGGGCTTCAGGTCGCACAGTACCGGAACGCGCTGCCGCACACGCTCGAAGTCGTCGATCGACCACTCGACCTCCGCCGCGGCGGCAATCGCCAGATAGTGCAGCACCGCGTTGGTCGAGCCGCCGGTCGCCATCACCAGCGCCACCGCGTTCTCGATCGAGCGGCGCGTGATGATGTCGCGCGGCTTGAGATTTCGTTCGATGGCGCGTACCAGCACGCTCGCCGATGCCGCCGCGCTGTCGGCCTTTTCCGGATCGGGCGAGGCGAGCTGCGAGCTGCCGAGGAGGCTCATCCCCAGCGCCTCGAACGACGAGGACATCGTGTTGGCCGTGTACTGCCCGCCGCATGCCCCGACGGTCGGACAGGCATTTTTCTCGATGCCGTCGAGGTCCTCCTTCGACATCTTGCCGGCGGTGAACGCGCCGACGGCCTCGAACGGACTAACGATGGTCAGCGTCTGCCCCTTCCAATGCCCGGGCTTGATCGTGCCGGCGTAGACGAAGATCGAAGGCACGTTCATGCGCGCCATCGCCATCATCGAGCCCGGCATGTTCTTGTCGCAGCCGCCGACGCAGACGACGCCGTCCATGCACTGTCCCATGACCGCGACTTCGATCGAATCGGCGATGACCTCGCGCGACACCAGCGAATATTTCATGCCCTCGGTACCCATGCCGATGCCGTCGGTCACCGTCGGGAAGCCGAAGACCTGCGGCTTCGCACCGGCCGCCGCCAGGGCCGCCATCGCGCGATCGACCAGCGGCTGGATGCCGGCATTGCACGGATTCATCGTGCTGTGGCCATTGGCGACGCCGACGATCGGCTTGTCGAAGTCGCCGTCTTCGAACCCTACGGCGCGCAGCATCGCGCGGTTCGGCGAGCGGGCGACACCTTGCGTGATGATCCGGCTGCGTCGATTGTTGGCCATGGCGTCTCGCGGCTTGTTGATAAAAGGCGACTGCCGATGATACGGCGCTACCGGCGCCAGAGGCGAGCGCCGGCTCGGTTGCGCTCAGTTGTGCTTGGTTGCGTTTAGCGCCTGCGGGCAGCAAGCGCGGCGCGGCGTGCCTGCAATATTCCGGAAAGGATCAGCGCCATGCCCAGCAGATGCTGCCAGCCCGGGCGTTCGCCGAGAAACGCGATCGCCATCAGGCTCCCGAACAGCGGCACCAGATGAATGAACAGGCTCGCGTGCACGGGGCCGATGCGGTCGACGGCGTTGTTGTAGCAGAGCGTCGCAGCGAGGCTGGAAAACAGCGCGAAATAGCCGATCGCCGCCAGCGCCTGCCACGACAGCTCGGGTGGCGCTGACCAGGCGCGATCGACGATGTAAAAAGGCGTTGCGATCAACGTGCCGATCACGCCGGTGACGAAAACGTACCCGAGCGGCGAGAGCCCGGCGGGCCGATAGCGCAGCAGGACCGCATAGAAGCCCCACAGAACCAGCGCGACCAGCATGATCAGGTCGCCGACATTTGGCGCCAGCGTAAACAGCGCGCCCGGATGGCCGCGCGCGACGATGCAGAGCACGCCGGCCAGCGACAGGAGGAAGCCCAGCAGCGGCCGTGCCGACGGGGAGTGCCGTAGCAGAATCCACGACGCGACCATCACCCAGATCGGGATCGTCGAATTGAGCAAGGTCGTGTTGGTCGCTGTCGTGTAGTGCAGTGCCCAATAGGTCAGCGAGTTGTACAGCGCCGTGCTCATCACGCTCAACAGCAGCAGTATCCGCCACGAGCGGAGCAGCAGCGCACGGCGGGCGAGCACTTCGCGCCAGCAGAAAGGCGCCAGCGCGGCGATGACGATGACCCAGCGCCAGTAAGCGAAGGCCAGCGGCGACATGGCGTCGGCGACCGCGCGGCCGACGACCATATTGCCCGCCCAGAACAACGAGGTGAGCGTCAGCAGCGTGGCCGGGGCGTAGCGGTTGAGGGTCGAGGAGCGCATGGCGGAGCTTCGTGCGTTGGGCAATGGTTAGGGGCCTTTTATAGCCTATCGATTCTGATACTGTCCAATACACCTTACCGCCATAACTAATACAATATAGGTATTGATGCTCGACCTTCGCCGGTTGCGCTATTTCGTTGCAGTCGCCGAGTTGCTGCACTTCGGGCGTGCGGCCGCACGCCTGCACATGTCGCAGCCGCCGTTGTCCCGGCAGATCCAGCAGCTCGAGCGCGAGATCGGCGCGATGCTGTTTCGGCGCAGCAAGCGTCGCGTCGAGTTGACCGACGCGGGCGCCTACCTGCTCGATCACGCGCGGCGGATGCTGGCCGAGGCCGAGACGCTCGCCGCGCGAACGCGGCGGGTCGAGTCGGGTGAGACGGGGCGATTGACGCTCGGCTTCATCAGCACCGTCGACTACAGCATCCTGCCGGGGATGCTGGGCGCGTATCGCGCCGCGTATCCCGGCGTGACGCTCGAATTGCGCGAGCTGACGAGCGACGTGCAGTTGCGCGAGCTGCACGAAGGACGCATCGATGCGGGCATGCTGCTGGCGCCCGTCGACGATTCGGCGCTGGCGGTGCTGCCGCTGCTGCGCGAGCCGCTGGTGGCGGCTTTGCCGGCAGACGACCCGCTGGCGCGATCGCGCAATGCCTTGTCCCTCGCCGCGCTCGCGGGACGGCCGTTCGTTATCTTTCCCCGCTCGGCGGCGCCCGGCCTGCACGACGCGATCATTGAATTCTGCCGGCAGAGCGGCTTCACGCCGCGTGTCGCGCAGGAAGCGATCCAAATGCAGACGATCGTGAGCCTCGTTTCGGCCGGCCTCGGCGTCGCCCTGGTGCCGGCCTCGCTGCGCGACATGCGCCGCCGCGGCGTCGCCTATCGGCGCCTGCGCGAGGATTCGCCACTGCTCACTATCCTGCTCGCATGGCGCGCCGCCAATCGCAGCGCCTGTCTGGCGCAATTCGTCGCCACGGCGCGCGCAGCGGTCGGCGGCACCGCGGCAAGGCGCCGCGGCGCCGCAGCAGCGGCAATGTCATAATCGTCCGATGCTGGTGCACCCGCAGTTCGACCCCGTCGCCGTTCATCTGGGCCCGCTCGCGGTGCGCTGGTACGGACTGATGTATCTGGTCGGGTTCGTGCTGTTCGTGGTCTTCGGCAAGATACGCGCGCGGCAGAATCTCCTGACCGGATGGCATCCGCGCGACGTCGACGACATGCTGTTCTACGGCGTCTTCGGCGTGATCCTCGGCGGCCGTCTCGGCTACATCCTGTTCTACAAGCCGCTGTATTATCTGGCGCACCCCGTGGAGACGCTCGCGCTCTGGCAGGGGGGCATGAGCTTCCACGGGGGCTTCCTCGGCGTGCTGATCGCGCTTCTCGTCTATGCGCGCATCCGGCACAAGCGCTGGCTCGACGTCACCGACTTCGTCGCGCCGCTGATTCCGCTGGGGCTCGCGTTCGGGCGGCTGGGCAACTTTATCAACGGCGAGCTCTGGGGGCGAGTGACCGACCCGGGAGCGCCATGGGCCGTGCTGTTTCCGCAGGCGGCCGACGAGGACAAGGCGTGGATGGCTTCGCATGCGCAACAGGCACTGGCCCCCGATCTGGCGGCCGTGTACGAGCGCACCGGCATGCTGCCGCGCCACCCGTCGCAACTCTATGAAGCGGGGCTCGAGGGACTCGTCCTCTTCGCGCTGCTCTGGTTTTTCGCGCGGCGCAAGCGACCGCTCGGTGCCGTATCAGGCATGTTCCTGATCGGCTACGGCGCGTTCCGTTTTACAGTCGAGTTCGCGCGCGAGCCCGACAATTTTCTGGGGCTGCTGGCGATGGGATGGTCGATGGGGCAGTGGCTGTCTGTCCCGATGATCGTTGCCGGGGTCGCGCTGATGGTGTGGGCTTACTTGCGCGACCGCCGGACGCAGCAGACGATCATCGGTTAGGTCGGAGCCCGGCGGGCTAGTCGATGCGCCGGTAGTCGCCGTCGAGAGAGTCGCCGAAACCGCCGCCGGCAGTCTGCGCGGCGAGACGGCGGCCGAGGTTGATCGGCAGCAACAGTAGCGCGATCGCCAGCAGGTCGGACAGAATTCCGGGGAGGATGAACAGCATCGCGGCAAGCACCTTGCGTCCGCTGTCGACCAGCCCGCGCATCAACGGCTGATCGCCGCGCAGCGCCCCCAGCGTTCGCGCTCGGAAGCCACCGCTCTCGTAACGCAGTAGCAAGGTGCCGATGGCGGCCGAGATCAGCAACCATGCGAGCGCCGGAACACCTGTCCAGCGCGCGAAGCGCAGCGTGACCATCAGGTCGACGACGGGGAAAGCCAGTAAAATGAACAGCACAACAAAGCGCATGGAGGCTCCTTGTCGCCGGCCGCGGCTCCGGAGAGGCCCGCACTGGGACCCGGAGCGTTGATCCTGGTACTGACCACGCTGCCGGAACGATCTGCGGCGGAAGCACTGGCACGCGAACTGCTTGAAGCCCGGTTGGCGGCGTGCATTCACGTCGGGGCGACGTCGCGCTCACTGTACCACTGGCGCGGCGAAATCGAAACGGCCGACGAAACGCAATTGGTGATAAAGACACGCGAGACGCTCTACGCGCGGCTGGAGGCCGCAATCCTGGCGCGCCACCCCTACGAACTTCCGGAGATTGTCGTTGTCCCGATCAGCCATGGACTTCCAGCCTACCTGCAGTGGATCGCCGCCGAAACCGCGCCGCCGCTTGATTGAGGCGGGCCCGTGGCTGCTGGCGCTGGGCGCCGTGCTGGCATTCGCCATGCCCGCGTTGGCGCAGGTCACGCCGCTGCCGCCGGACAAGGCCTTTCGTTTTTCGGCCAGGGCGGTTGACGCGCAGACGGTCGAGGCACGCTTCACGATCGCCGACGGCTACTACCTGTACCGCGACAAGATTCATTTTGCGCTGGACCCAGCGAGCGGCGGCGCGCTGTCGACGCCGGCGCTGCCGGCCGGCAAGATCAAGCAGGACGAATTTTTCGGCCGGGTCGAGACCTACCGCGGCAGCATGACGGTCAATCTTGCCGTCAAGAACTTCAGCCCCGGCAAGACGCTGGTCATTCGTGCCGAATCTCAAGGCTGCGCCGACGTCGGCATCTGCTACCCCCCGACGACCCAGACGGCGACCGTGGCGTTGCCCGCTGGAAGCGTGGTCCCGGCGACCGACGAAGCGCCCAAAAAGACCTGGTTCAACTGAGTTAGCAAGCGCTAGCTCTCGTGAAACATGACGCCACGCTTGCGTAACCGTCTGATCATCGGTGCCGCCGCGGCGCTTGCGCTGACGGCCGGCATCGGCGTGGCGGTCTTCGACCGCACGCCACCGGACGCGACCGCGTTGCTGGCGTTATCGCTGCCCGACGCGTCCGGGCAAGCGCAGCAGTTGGCCCAGTGGCGCGGCAAGGTGCTGGTAGTGAATTTCTGGGCAACCTGGTGTGCGCCCTGCCGCGAGGAGATGCCCGACTTCATCCGGGCACAAACCGAGTACGGCGGCAAAGGCCTGCAAGTTGTAGGCATCGCCGTCGATAATGCCGACAAAGTGCAGCAATTCGCCCACGAGCTCGGATTGAATTATCCGGCACTTATCGGTGGTTATGGCGCGATGGATTTGTCCAAGGGCTTGGGCAATACCTTGGTCGCCCTGCCGTTCACACTGATCCTCGACCGGCAGGGGAAGGTCGCCTATACCCATCTTGGCCAGGTGAAGGCGGACAAGTTTCGCGACATCATCGTGAAATTGCTCTGAACTTCCCCCCCGTCGGGCGGCCGCCTAGTGGCCCGATGCGATGCCTTGGTTGACTGAACCGCGGCGGCTCTCTATCGCCCCTCATCTAGCTCAAAACCAGCCAAACACTGGACAACATGAGCGTATCTCCTGCAAACTCGTCGTCTACGAGGGCAAGGGGGCCCCGCTTACATGGCTCGCGAAAAGCGCAAGAGCGCAACGGCGGCAAGCAAGCCCCGCCGGCTGGGCGGCGAGGCCGCGGTGCTGGTGCTGCACGGGCCTAACCTGAACCTTCTGGGTACGCGCGAGCCCGGTGTTTATGGTCATGACACGCTTAAAGCGATCGATGCAAGGCTCGACGCCCAGGCGCGCGCCGCAGGCGTGCGCCTTCTGACGTTCCAGAGCAACCACGAAGGTGCGCTGGTCGACCGCGTTCAGGCCGCCCGCAACGAGGATGTGCGCTTTGTGCTGATCAACCCGGCGGCGTTCACCCATACCAGCGTCGCGCTGCGCGACGCGCTTGCGGCCGTAGCAATTCCCTACATCGAGGTCCATTTGTCCAACGTCCATGCCCGCGAGCCCTTCCGTCACCATTCGTATTTCTCGGACAAGGCGGTGGGTACGATCGTCGGACTGGGACCGCAGGGATACGAACTGGCGCTGCAGTTTGCGCTGCGCCACCTCAACGCAAGTTAGACGACCGGCCGCCAGGACGAACGCGCGATGGACCTGCGAAAACTCAAGACGCTGATCGAATTGGTCGAAAGTTCGGGTATCGCGGAACTGGAAATCGCCGAGGGCGAAGAGCGGGTTCGGATCACGCGCGCGCTGGCGCCCGCCGCCCATCAGCACGCGCCGCCGACAATGCAAGTCGGGGGGGCGCCGGCGACACATGCTGCGCCGGCCGCGGCACCGGAACCCGAAGGACACACGATCAAATCGCCGATGGTCGGGACCTTCTATCGCTCTGCCTCGCCCGGCGCCAAAGCGTTTGTCGACGTGGGCGACAGCGTGCAGGCCGGCGATCCACTTTGCATTATCGAGGCGATGAAGCTGATGAACGAAATCGAGGCTGACCGGGCAGGCGTCGTCAAGGCGATCCTGGCCGAGAACGGGCAGGCAGTGGAATACGGCCAGCCGCTGGTGATCATCGGCTGAAATCGACGTTGTCGGCGTCCGATTTCGCCGCACGGCGAGTCGCGCCGCCCGTGTCGCGCGCGCCCATCCCCACTCGTGCCAACTAAATCCGCCGGACAGCTGTTCGACAAAGTGCTGATCGCCAATCGCGGCGAAATCGCGCTGCGCATCCAGCGCGCATGCCGCGAGCTCTCGATCAAGACGGTCGTCGTGCATTCCGAAGCCGACGCCGACGCCAAATACGTGCGGCTGGCCGACGAGTCGGTATGCATCGGGCCGCCGCCATCGGCGCAGAGCTATCTGAATATCCCGGCGATCATCAGCGCGGCCGAAGTCACTGATGCCCAGGCGATTCATCCGGGATACGGCTTCCTGTCGGAAAACGCCGACTTTGCCGAAAAGGTCGAAAAGAGCGGCTTCGTCTTTATCGGGCCGCGACCCGACACGATACGGCTGATGGGCGACAAGGTGAGCGCCAAGGTCGCGATGGCCAAGGCAGGCATTCCCTGCGTCCCCGGCTCGGAAGGGGCGCTGCCCGACGATCCAAAGGAAATCGTCAAGATCGCCAGGACGGTCAAGTACCCGGTGATCATCAAGGCTGCGGGCGGTGGTGGCGGTCGCGGCATGCGGGTCGTGCATACCGAGGCGGCGCTGCTCCCCGCAGTGAGTCTCACCCGCTCGGAAGCGGGCGCGGCGTTCGGCAATCCGACCGTGTATCTGGAAAAGTATCTCGAAAAGCCGCGACATATCGAAATCCAGGTGCTCGCCGACGAGCACAAGAACACCGTGTATCTGTTCGAGCGCGATTGCTCAATGCAGCGTCGGCATCAGAAGATCATCGAGGAAGCGCCCGCGCCCGGCATCGCCCTGCGCTTGCTTACCCGCATCGGCGAGCGCTGCGCCGAGGCGTGCCGCAAGATCAACTATCGTGGCGCGGGTACGTTCGAGTTCCTGTACCAGGACGACGAATTCTTTTTCATCGAGATGAACACCCGCATCCAGGTCGAGCATCCGGTGACCGAGATGATCACCGGCATCGACATCGTGCAGCAGCAGATCCGCGTAGCCGCGGGCCAGCGCCTGGCGTTCCGGCAGCGCGACGTCGTCCGCCACGGTCATGCGATCGAATGCCGGATCAACGCCGAAGATCCGGATACGTTCGTGCCTTCGCCGGGGCGTATCACCTCGTACCACGCGCCGGGTGGTCCGGGCATCCGGGTCGATTCGCACGTCTACCACAACTATTTCGTGCCACCGAACTACGACTCGATGATCGGCAAGGTGATCGCCTACGGCGACACGCGCGAGCAGGCGATCGCCCGCATGCGCGTCGCGCTGTCGGAAATGGTCGTCGAGGGCATAAAGACCAACATTCCGCTGCACCAGGAGCTGCTGCTCGATGATTCGTTCCTGCGCGGCGGCGCCACGATCCATTACCTCGAGCAGCGGATGGCCAAGCGCAAGCAGACTGCGTAGGCAGATTCGCCGATGCCGTTTGTCGCACTGCGCTTCGATGCGCCGGCCGAGACGGCCGAGGCATGGACGGACGCGCTGCTGGCCGCGGGCGCGGCATCGGTGGACGCCGCCGATGCGAACGCCGGCAACTCGAATGAGACGCCGCGCTACGGGGAGCCGGACGATGCCCGCGGCGGATTGTGGTCGCTCTGCCGGCTGACGGCGCTGTTCGCGCCGGACGCCGACGTCGAAGGCAGCTTCCGTCACGCAGCCTCGGCGCTCGGCCTCGCCGCTCCGCCGTACACGCTGGAAGCGGTGGCCGAGCAGGATTGGGTGCGTCGCACGCAGGCGCAGTTCGGCCCGCTCCGTATTACCGACCGGCTATGGATCGTGCCTTCGTGGTGCGAGCCGGTCGATCCGCAGGCGATCAATCTCGAGCTCGATCCCGGTCTCGCGTTCGGCACCGGCGGCCATCCGACGACGCAACTTTGCCTGCGCTGGCTCGCCACGCATCTCAAGCCCGGTCAGTCGGTGCTCGACTACGGCTGCGGCTCGGGCATTCTCGCCATCGCCGCCGCCAAGCTCGGCGCCGGCACGGTTACGGGGACCGACGTCGACCCGCAGGCGCTCGAGGCGAGCCGCGCCAACGCGGCACGCAACGGTGTCGCCGCGCAATTCGCGCTTCCCGAGGCACTCGCGCCGGACAAGGTCGACGTCGCCGTCGCCAACATTTTGGCCAATCCGCTGCGCCTGCTCGCTCCGCTTCTTGCCGCGCGCGTTCGAGACGGCGGCGCGATTGTGCTCTCCGGCATACTCGACGCTCAGGCCGCCGCGGTGAGCGGCGCGTATCGCCGATGGTTTAAACTCGGCACATGGGGGAGCGACGACGGATGGGTGGCATTGGCGGGCCCGCGAAGGCGTGATCGTGGCTGAAGAAAAATACACGCGCTGCCCCGGCTGCAAGACGATTTTCCGCGTGACCTCGCAGCAGCTCGCGATGCGCGAAGGACAGGTGCGCTGCGGCCACTGCCGTACGGTATTCGACGGCGAGCTCGCGCTGGTTTCGCTGGCACCGCGCCTGCCCGGGCCGGACGACGGACAGCAGCTGAGCGAAGCGGAGCTCGGACCGCCGACAGTGACACTGCGTGACGCGCAAGCGCTGCGGCCTATCGACGAGGAGGCGGACGATCGCCGCGAGCGCGGCGTCGGCCTGACCGACGACGAGGACGCTTCGCCCTCGATCGATCCGGAGCTCGCTTACGCGTCGCGCTTCTCGGCCTCCGAGGCAAGGCAACGCTTCCGCCTTCCAGGATGGGCGTATGGCCTGCTGATTCCGGTCCTGGTGATCGCCCTGGCGGCGCAGGCATTGTTTCACTTCCGCGATGCGATCGCCGCCCATTGGCCGCAGACCAAGCCCGGGCTGATTCGGCTTTGTTCGCTCGCCGACTGCCGTTTGAAGCCGCTGCAGGACATCTCCGGCTTGTCGATCGAGGCCTCGGACCTGCAGGCGGATCCGGCGCACAAGGGTTTGCTGATTCTGTCGGCGACGATCCGCAATCGCGCCACGCACGCGCTCGGCTATCCGTACCTGGAGCTGACGCTGTCCAATGCGCAGGACCAGGTCGTCATCCGGCGCGCGTTTGCGCCCGGCGAATACTTGAGCGGTGCCGCCGACCTCGACAGCGGTATCGCCGGTAATGCCGAGCTCACGGTGAAGCTGTTCATCGACGCGAGCACGACCTCACAGGCCGGCTATCAGGTCTACCTGTTCTATCCCTGAACCCAGGGCAGCCCGGCTTTGCGCCAGCCGCCAAGATTTCCCCGGTGCCCCGCGACGTCCTTGTTGCCCTCGAAGCCTTCGAGCACGTTGAAGGCGCGCGTATACCCGGCGGCGGTCGCGGCCCTCGCGGCACTGTCCGAGCGATGGCCGCTGCGGCAAAGAAACAGCAGCGGCGCGTCGGCGTCGCCGACGGTGCGCCGCAGTTCGTCGAGGAATCGCGGATTGCGCGTCCCGTCCGGATAGGTATTCCATTCGATCAGCACGCTGCCGGGCACGCGGCCGACATAATCCCATTCGGCGCGCGTTCGCACGTCGATCAGGCGCGCCGCGGCGTCCGTTTCGAGCAAAGCCTGGGCTTCGGCCGGCGTTATGGCACCGAAATAGGGCAGCGTGGCGTCGGCCGCCCGGCGCCGCGCTGCTGCCAGCACCGCCTCTGTCGCGGCGCTCATTGTCGGCCCTCGCCGACAGCGGCCTGCGGTGCTCGTCCGCGGTCGTGTGCGCTCTGCTCTGGGCGCGGGGGAATCGTTGGGCGCATCGCAAAAGTATAGCGCGGCGGTGCCTCCGGGCGGAGTGGGGATGGCGCCGGCCGTGCCGCACCATACGGTGGCGGGCTAGGGCTGGTGGGAATCAATTTGGTGCAATCGGAGCTGCCGCTTGTGCCCGCAGGGGTTGCAAACCCTTGTTCCTCCCGGTGCCAGCGCCGCCCGCTTATGGCATAGTTTCTGCTTTTCGATCCGTTGCGAAACGCCGCTTCCGCGCAGCGAATTCAACCGCTTCGCCCCATTCCAACAGGAGAGACGCATGGCTGCATCCGCCGACGTACTGAAAATGATCAAGGACAAGGAGGTGAAGTTCGTTGATCTTCGCTTCACCGACACGCGCGGCAAGGAACAGCATGTGCAGGTCCCGGCGAAACAGTTCACGCAGGACAAGTTCGACAGCGGCCACGCCTTCGACGGATCCTCGATCGCAGGCTGGAAGGGCATCGAAGCATCGGACATGCTGTTGATGCCCGATGCGGACACGGTGCGCATCGATCCGTTCACCGAGGAAATAACGCTCAACGTCACCTGCGACGTCGTCGAGCCCACCGATGGCAAGGGTTACGATCGGGATCCGCGCTCGCTGGCCAAGCGCGCGGAAGCGTATCTCAAGTCGACCGGGCTGGGCGACACCGCGTACTTCGGTCCCGAGCCGGAATTCTTCATTTTCGATTCGGTGACATGGAACGTCGACATGTCGGGTTGCTCCGTGAAGATCGAGTCGGAAGAAGCGCCATGGTCGACCGGAAGGAGCGATTTCGAAGGCGGCAACTCGGCGCACCGCGCGCCGGTGAAGGGCGGCTACTTCCCGGTGCCGCCGGTCGACTCGCTACAGGACATCCGCAACGCCATCTCGCTTTCGCTGGAAGAGCAGGGCGTCGAGGTCGAGGTATTCCACCATGAAGTCGCCGCCGCCGGCCAGTGCGAAATCGGCACCAAGTTCAACAGCCTCGTCAAGCGCGCCGACTGGATGCAGATCCTCAAGTACACCGTGCACATGGTCGCCCACACTTACGGCAAGACGGCGACGTTCATGCCGAAGCCGATCGTCGGGGACAACGGCTCGGGCATGCACGTGCACCAGTCGGTCTGGAAGGGTGGCCAGAATCTGTTTGCCGGCGACGGCTATGCCGGATTGTCCGAGTTCGCGCTGTTCTACATCGGCGGAGTGATCAAGCACGCGAAGTCGCTCAATGCGATCACCAATCCCGGCACCAATTCGTACAAGCGGCTGGTGCCGGGATTCGAGGCGCCGATCAACCTCGCGTATTCGGCGCGCAACCGCTCGGCTGCCTGCCGGATTCCGTACGTCAGCAATCCAAAAGGCCGCCGGGTCGAAGTGCGCTTTCCCGATCCGACGGCGAACCCGTACCTCTGCTTCGCTTCGCTGCTGATGGCGGGACTCGACGGCGTGCAGAACAAGATCCATCCCGGCGACCCGATCGACAAGAACCTTTACGATCTGCCGCCGGAAGTCGCCGCGAAGGTTCCACATCCCTGTGCGTCGCTCGACGAGGCCCTCGACAATCTCGATCGCGATCGCGACTACCTGACGCGCGGCGGCGTGTTCTCCAATGACATGATCGACGCTTACATCGCACTTAAAATGGAAGAGGTCACGCGCTTCCGCATGACCACCCATCCGGTCGAATTCGACATGTATTACAGCGCCTGAAGCCGAGGCAGCGTCGCTACGGAGGGGGCGGCCCGGCGGCCCGCCCCGTCTTTTTGCTACACTCTCGCCGATGATTCGCTGTTCGTCCCGTCCTGCACCCGCGCGCTTTGCCGGCATCGCCTGCGGGCTCGCGTTCGCGTGCATCGCTCCAGCCGCGCAGGCGGCGCTTGCCGACCGGGCGAGCGACGCCGGTTGCTCTTCCAAGCCGGCGCTGGTGGAAGGCAGCATGTACAAATGCACGACGCGTTCGGGCAACATCGCCTACTTCAACGTTCCAGGCGCGGTCGGCGCGGCGGCGAGGACGCCTACGCCGGCCGGATTCCCGAAGGTCGAGGCCGGAACACAAAAGGGCCGCGATACTCTGCGCAACAAGGTCCTGAACGACGAGCTCGCCACCGAGGAGAAGCTGCTGTCCGAAGCGCGTGCGGCGTATGGCGATGGCACGCCGCCGCCGCTGCCCGACGAAAAGGCGAACGCGCAAAAGTACGCCGACCGGCTCGCGCGGCTGCGCCAGGCAGTGGCGCTCCACGAAAGGAACATCGAGGCGCTGAAAAGAGAGCTGGCCGCCTCGCGGTGACGCAAGTCCTGTCAAGCGGCGTCGAGTTCGAACGACGCAGGCGCGGAACTTGCTACTATCGCTTACCGTTGCACAGGTTCGCGATGTCCGGCCCGCCGCCATTCTCCACTGCTGACGAAACTCCGACCTCGTGCTCCGGGCTGGAGTTGCTGGCCACCGCGGTCGTGCTGTTGGGCGGCGACCTCGACATACGCTACGCCAATCCCGCGGCGGAGAACCTCTTCGAGCTGTCGAAACGCCAGCTGATCGGCCATGCAGCGAAGTCGGTGTTCGGCGATGCGCCGGCGCTTTTCCTGGCAATCGAAAAGGCGCTGACCAACGGCGCGTCGTATACCGAACAGGAACTCGAGATCGGCATCGGCGGCAAGCCGCGCCAGCACGTTTCGAGCACCGTATCGATCGTCGACGCTGCGGGCGCGATCCTGTTGCTCGAATTCCGCCACATCGATCAGCAGCTGAAAATCGCGCGCGAGGAGCGCCTGCTCGAGCAGCAGCAGGCGAATCGCGACCTGATCCGCAGCCTGGCGCACGAGATCAAGAATCCGCTCGGCGGCATCCGCGGCGCGGCGCAACTCCTCGAGCGCGAGCTCGATCGCCGGCCGCTGCGCGAATACACGCAGGTGATCATCGGCGAGGCCGACCGCCTGCAGGCGCTGGTCGACCGATTGCTGACGCCGAACCGGATGCCGAAGTATCAGAGCGTCAACATCCATGAGATTCTGGCGCGCGTGGGTTCGGTGGTGCAGGCGGAATTTCCGCGCATCGCAATCTTGAGCGATTTCGACATCAGCCTGCCGGAATTCGAAGGCGATCCCGAGCAGCTGACGCAGGCGATATTCAACGTCGTGCGCAACGCCGCGCAGGCGCTCGACGGCGTGCTCGGCGTGCCGCAGATCCGCCTGACCACGCGCGTTGCCCGCGGCGTAACGCTCGCCAAGCGGCGTCACCGGCTGGCGCTGGCACTGCTGATCGAGGACAACGGTCCGGGCGTTCCCGAATCGATCCGTGACCGCATATTCTTTCCGCTGGTTTCCGGCCGCGAAGGCGGCAGCGGCCTCGGTCTGACGATCGCGCAGACATTCGTCACGCAGCACAACGGCGCGATCGAATGCGAAAGCGTTCCCGGACACACGGTATTTACGATTTTGCTGCCGCTGGAGTTCAGCCGCGGTAGCGCGTAGATTGCGAGAGATGACATGCTGGCCCTTGACCAACGCGCGATGACCCGCAGCGAACCCGCGGCGGCCGTATGGATTGTCGACGACGATCGCTCGATTCGCTGGGTGCTCGAGAAGGCGCTCGAGCGGGAAGGGATTGCATACCGAAGTTTCGCCTCCGCGCAGGAGGCCGCACAGGCGCTGCAGAACGACCAGCCGCAGGTCCTCGTATCCGACATCCGCATGCCTGGTGAGACCGGACTGGAACTCCTCGCGGCGATCAAGGAGCGACACCCGCGCCTGCCGGTGATCATCATGACCGCGTATTCGGATCTCGACAGTGCCGTCGCGGCCTTCCGCGGTGGCGCATTCGAATACCTCCCCAAGCCATTCGACGTCGATCACGCGGTCGCGTTGATCCGGCGCGCGAGTGCCGATGTCCCTGCGACGCCAGCCCCGGCGCAGGCGGTCGCGGAGGCCGCGGAAATGCTCGGGCAGGCGCCGGCGATGCAGGAAGTATTCCGCGCGATCGGGCGGCTGTCGCACTCGCACGCGACGGTGCTGGTCACCGGAGAATCGGGCACCGGCAAGGAGCTGGTCGCACGCGCACTGCATCGGCACAGCCCGCGCGCTTCGGCGCCGTTCGTCGCGATCAACACCGCGGCGATACCGAAGGACCTGCTGGAATCCGAATTGTTCGGGCACGAGCGCGGCGCGTTCACCGGCGCACAAAGCGCGCGCCGCGGCCGCTTCGAGCAGGCCGAAGGCGGCACGCTTTTCCTCGACGAGATCGGCGACATGCCGCCGGACCTGCAGGTGCGCCTGCTGCGCGTGCTTTCCGACAGCGAATACTACCGGGTCGGTGGCCATGCACCGCTGAAAGCCAATGTGCGGATCATCGCGGCGACCCATCAGAATCTCGACGAGCGCGTACGGCAGGGATTGTTTCGCGATGACCTGATGCACCGGCTCAATGTCGTGCGGCTGCGCCTGCCGCCACTGCGCGAGCGCGGCGAGGACATCGGGCCGCTGGCGCGGCATTTTCTGCGCAAGAGTGCGCGCGAGCTCGCCGTCGAGCCGAAGCAGCTGACTGACGCCGCGCTAAAGCTCCTGGCCGCCTTTGAATTTCGCGGCAACGTCCGCCAGCTGGAGAATATCTGCCACTGGCTGACGGTGATGGCTCCCGGGCAACGCGTCGATGCCGCCGATCTACCGCCGGACGTGCGTGCGGCACCGGGCGGAAGCTCGCGCGGGGGCGAAGGCAACTGGCAACAGGCGCTCGATCGCGAGCTCGCACAGGCGCTCTCGCGCGGCGAGCGGTCGGTGGCGGACCGGCTGGAAAAGGAATTCGAGCGCACGCTGATCGTGCGCGCGCTCGCTCACACCGGCGGGCATCGCATGGAGGCGGCGCAATGGCTGGGCTGGGGCCGCAACACGCTGACCCGCAAGATCCAGGAACTCAAGCTCGATCCGGACAAACCCTGAAGAGGTCTGGATCGAGCGGGATCGACTAAACGAATCCGCGGGCCGGATCTAT
>JBDTXW010000031.1:0-18173 GCA_040005975.1 Betaproteobacteria bacterium
GTCGTGCTCCAGTGCAACAATTTCGAAGTCATCGACCTGGGCGTGATGGTGCCGGCGCAAAAGATCCTCGATGTCGCGCGCGAGCGCAACGCCGATCTCGTCGGCCTGTCGGGCCTGATCACGCCTTCGCTCGAGGAAATGGCGCACGTCGCGCACGAGATGCAGCGGCTCGGCATGGCGCAGCCGTTGCTGATCGGCGGTGCGACGACCTCCCGCGTGCACACCGCCGTCAAGATTGCGCCGAACTACGGGGGAGTCACCGTGTACGTGCCCGACGCTTCACGCGCCGTCGGCGTCGCCAGCAATCTGCTGTCGAAGGAGCTCAAGGATGCCTACGTCGCCGGAGTCGCGACCGACTATGAAAAGATTCGCGTGCAGCACGCCGGCAAAAAAGGGCCGCCGCTGCTTTCGCTCGCCGCCGCGCGGTCCAACGCATTCCGCGCCGATTGGCGACATTACGCGCCGCCGCGACCGGCGCTGATCGGCCGGCGCGAAATCCGCCGCGCCAACCTGGCCGAGCTCGCCCGATTCATCGATTGGGCGCCATTCTTCCAGACCTGGGAGCTGTCCGGCGCATTTCCGGCGATACTCGATGACCCGGTCGTCGGCGAGGCCGCGCGCAACGTATTGGCCGATGGTCAGGCGATGCTGAAGCGCATCGTCGACGGCCGCTGGCTCACGGCCAACGGCGCGATCGCGCTGCTGCCGGCAAACTCGGTCGGCGACGATATCGAGCTCTATGCCGACGAGGCGCGCAAGGAGATTGCGTTGACCTGGCGCAACCGGCGCCAGCAGAACGAGCGACCGTCGGGAAAGCCCAATTACTGCCTCGCCGATTTCGTCGCGCCGAAGGATTCGGGCGTGGCCGACTACCTCGGAGCCTTCGCGGTCACCGCGGGTCTGGGCATCGAGAAAGAACTCGGCGAATTCGAGGCCGCGAAAGACGACTACAACGCCATAATGCTCAAGGCGCTGGCCGATCGCCTGGCCGAGGCCTTTGCCGAGTGGCTGCACATGATGGTGCGGCGCGAGTACTGGGGCTACGCAGTCGACGAGCGCCTCGATGCCGCCGCGTTGATTCGCGAGGAATATCGCGGCATTCGGCCCGCGCCCGGCTACCCGGCGTGTCCCGATCATGCGGTCAAGGCACCGCTGTTCGACCTGTTGCGGGCAGACAAGATCGGAATGACGTTGACCGAGAGCTACGCGATGCTGCCGGCTGCCGCGGTATCGGGGTTCTATTTCGCCCATCCCGAGGCGACCTATTTCGCCGTCGGCCCGATCGGCGACGACCAGGTAGCGGACATCGCGCGCCGCAGCGGCGCGCCGGTAGCCGAGCCCCTGTAGCCGGCTAGCGCGGGGTCGGGCGCGCGGCGCGCATGAATGGGCTGGCAACGCCGCGGCCGGCGGCATAGGTCGCAAACGCGAGCACGATGCCCAGCAGCAGCGAGATGGCAACACCGGGCAAGTCGGTCCACGAGAATGCGGCGGCGCCGAAGCTGCGACCGAATACGGCAATGACATCGTCGCCGCGCCAACCCCGGCCGTCGACCCCGAGCAGCGCCGCCGTGCGCGAGGTCGCAATCGCGCCGAGCTCGTAGAAATCACCGCCGATCGACAGCAGCGGCGCCCATGCCATCGGCAGCGCGAAGCCGAAAAGGAGCGTCGACACAACGCCCGGCACGGCGGCTTGCGAGGCGCAAACGAGCATCGGAATGCCAAGGGCAATGCTTAAGACGAACGGGAAGAAGACCGTCAGCGCATACGCGAGATCGCTGCCGTGGGTGTCGAAGCTTACCAGCTGGCCGGCGTACGCCGAGCCGGCGTGCACGTAGGGGAAGAGCCGCTGCATCAGCCGCGCACCGTAAATCGCATCGATATCGAGCCGGGTCACCGTCGCCCCCGACAGCTGTGCGCCCCAGGCATGCATCAGCTCGTGCAGCGGCACATAAAGCCACCACCCGGCGAGGCACGCCGCGAGCAGCAGCGGCAGCGCGTGAGCGCCGATGCGGGCCGTCGTCCGCTGCAGCCCGGCGAAGAGATCGATGAAAGGCGTGGCGAACAGCCACATCGGGATGCCCCGCAGAAGCGATGCCAGGAGGCGATTGCAGCACGGCATCGGGCGCGCGGCAACTCGATAGCGCGCGGGTGCGAGGGCGGTGCCGCGCCGGCAACGCGTAGTATGCTCTGGCGCATGCGCGATCGAAGCGCCGCCGCATCCCCATGGCTGCCATGACGGTCGTCTGCCTCTGCGCGGCCTGGTGCGATACCTGCACCGAGTTTCGTGTCGTGTTCGAACGTATCGCGCAGGCGCGTCCCGCGATGCGCTTTGTCTGGCTCGACATCGAGGACGATAGCGAGATCTGCGGCGACATTGACGTCGAGAATTTTCCGACGCTGGCGCTCTATCGCGACGACAAGCTGTTGCACTTCGGCGTGTCGTTGCCGCAGGAAGGCACGGTGGCGAAGCTGATCGATGCGATGGCGGCGCGTCCGGCCGCAGCCACCGCGTCACCTGAAGCGGTGCTGCAGTTGCCGGAGCGGTTGCGGCAGCGCAGCTGAACGTGCTTTAGTCCGGGCGGGTCCTACTTCCACGCGCCGACGGCTTGCCGCGCGGCCGCGTTGATCGGCCGCGCGACCAGACCGTCTTGCGAGACGACGACCGCATAGCGCGCGCCGTCGCTCATCGGCACATAGACCGCGCTGCCATAGAGCGCGTCGGCCCAGGGTACGTAGCGCCGCGAGGCGCGCAGCAGCGTCCAGACGTCGATCCGGTCCGGCGGATTGAGCGCATAGACGGTACGCTCCTGATCGCGCTCGCGCGCGATGTCGGTGTAGCGTCCGCTTATGCGCTCGAGGCGGTAGGCGGTGTCGAAACCGAGGAGATTGGCGAACGGCCGCCATTTGATCACGCGCGCATCGACCTGCCATTCGTCGCCGCGCAACGCGAGCTGTTGCGTCTCGCCTGACGGGTAGGTGAGGAGCGCGGCATAGCGCTGGTCGCCGGCGCGCTTGAACTCGGCTTCGAGCGCGGGCTCTTCGTGCGTCAGGCGGTGATAGGTCAGCAGGTTGACACCAAGCAGGCCCACGCCGACCGCGGCCAGGAACAGCGCAAGCGATGAGACCCCGTGCAGCGCGCAGGCGCCGTAGCGCCGACGCCTCGCTCGCTTGAGCGCGAGCAGCAGGAACAGCAATCCCACCACCACGAAAACACTGATCAGCGCACCCAGCAGCATCGAAGCCTCGACCTCTCCACCCCGACGCATTATCGCATCGCGCGGTGCCGCCGCTCGCCGCTCGCCTCAAGCTCTCGCCGCGCCTGTTTTGGTACAGTACGCTCGCCGGTTGCGGAACTCGCCGATACGCACCCGGCCGGTCCTGCAATTCCAAGAAAGAGGTTTTTCGATGAACGGCAACATGATGCAGATGCCGCTGCTGATTTCGGCGCTGATCCGCCACGCCGACCGCTACCACGGCGACGTCGAAATCGTCTCCCGTCCCGCGACGGATGAAATCCACCGCTATACCTACCGCGATGCCCATCGCCGGTCGCGCCAGCTCGCCAGGGCGCTGCTCGCGCTCGGCGTGCGGCCGTCGTCGGGTGTCGGAACGCTGGCGTGGAACACGCATCGGCATTTCGAGCTGTATTTCGCCGTGTCCGGCATCGGCGCGGTGATCAATACCGTCAATCCGCGGCTGTTCCAGGAACAGATCGAGTACATCGTGAACCACGCCGAGGACGAGATCGTGTTTTTCGACCTAGCGTTCGCGCCGCTGGTCGAGAAGATCGCGCCGCGCTGCCCGGGTGTGAAGAGCTGGGTCGCGTTGTGCGATCGCGCCAGCATGCCGTCCTCAACGCTGCCGCTGCTTTGCTACGAGTCGCTCGTCGCCGAGCAGGGCGATGACTATGCGTGGCCGCAGTTCGACGAGAACACGGCGTCGTCGCTTTGCTACACGTCGGGGACGACCGGCAACCCGAAGGGGGTGCTGTTCGCGCACCGCTCGACCTTGCTGCACACTTTCGGCATCTGCCTGCCGGACGGGCTCGCGATGTCGTCACGCGATGTGATGCTTCCTGTCACGCCGATGTTCCATGTCTTTTCGTGGGGACTGCCCTACGCGGCGTGCATGGTCGGCGCGAAGCTGGTGCTTCCGGGCGCGCAGCTCGATGGCGCGAGCCTGTACCAGCTGTTCGAAGCCGAGGCCGTGACCTTCACCAGCGGCGTGCCGACCGTATGGCTCGGCCTGCTCGACTACCTCGAAGCGCAGAACGTCAAGCTATCCACGCTCAAGCGGGTTGTCATCGGCGGCTCGGCCTGTCCGCCGGCGATGATCGACAAGTTCGCGACGTTGGGAATCGAGGTGATCCACGCCTGGGGCATGACCGAAACGAGCCCCGTCTCGACGGCAAACCAGCCGAAGGCAAAGCACCTGGCGCTTCGCGCAGACGAGTTGCGCAAGCTTCGCGCCAAGCAGGGACGGCCAGGCTTCGGTGTCGATCTGAAGATCGTCGACGGCGAAGGCAGGGAATTGCCGCGCGACGGCGTAGCCTTCGGCGACCTGCTGGTGCGCGGGCCGTGGGTCGCCGCCGGCTACTTCAAGGGAGCCGGCGGCGATGTGCTGCGCGACGGATGGTTTCCGACCGGCGATGTCGCGACCCTGGACGCCGACGGCTTCGTGCAGATCACCGACCGGTCGAAGGACGTCATCAAGTCGGGCGGCGAGTGGATCAGTTCGATCGACATCGAGAATGTCGCGATCGCGCATCCTGGCGTCGCCGAAGCCGCGGTGATCGGCGTCGCCCATCCGAAATGGGCCGAGCGGCCGTTGCTGGTCGTCGTGCGCAAGCAGGGCCAGGAACTAAGCCGCGACCAGATGCTCGACTTCCTGCGCGGGAAGCTCGCCAAATGGTGGCTGCCCAACGATGTCGTGTTCGTCGACAGCTTGCCTCACACCGCGACCGGCAAGCTCTCGAAGCTCACGCTGCGGCAGCAGTTTCGCGACTATCGCTGGCCCGGCGCCGCGGCAGGCCAGCGCTAAGGTTTCCTCAGTCCATCTTGCCGATATAGTCGAGCTTGCCCATCTCGATTCCGTTGTGGCGCAGGATGGCGTACGCCGTCGTCACGTGGAAGAAGAAGTTCGGCAGCGCGTACTGCAGCAGATAATTGACGCCGATGAATTTGTGCGGTTCTCCGCGCACCGGCCGCGTGATTTCGCGGCCTTCGGACCCATCGATCACGTTCGCCTTCTGCGCCTTCAGGTAATCGATCGTGCGCTCGATTCGGGCGGTCAGCTCGGCAAAGGTCTTTTCGTTGTCCTCATAGGGCGGAGGCTCGCCTCCGGCGAGCCGCGCGGCCGTGCCCCGCGCGAAGTCGCTCGCGATCTGCACCTGCCGGGCGAGCGGCAGCATGTCGGGATAGAGCCGCGCATCGACCAGCACGGCATCAGCGATCTTGCGTGCTTGCGCTTGCGCGGCGGCCTTTTGCAGGATGCCGTTCAAGTTGGTGAGCATCTTGATGAATACGGGAACGCTTGCTTGGTACATCGATAGGGCCATTGCCGCCTCCTCCGTTGGGAACCGGAATTGTAGCAAGACCGGGCGCCGAAGAACGCCGGCGACAGCCGCCGCTTCTCATTGCGCTCGCCGCCGCCCATAATGCTCGTTCGAAAGGCAGTGGCGGAGGTCCGCGATGCACGCGCAGGGTGAATCGAAATGGCGCCTGCACGGCGTTCGCGTCGTGCACGCCGACGAGCTCGACGTGAATACGCCGCAGACGCCGGGCATGAATCGCGCGGCGGCGATCACGACCGCGCGCGCCGGGGCGGAGAAGCTCTGGGCGGGCACCGTCGTCATCCACCCGAGGGCCAAGACCGGCGCGCACCATCACGGCCCGGTCGAAAGCGTCATCTATGTCGTCAGCGGCAAGGCCCGCATGAAATGGGGCGACCGCCTCGAGTTCACCGCCGAGGCCGGGCCGGGCGACTTCATCTACGTGCCGCCGTACGTGCCGCACCAGGAGATCAACGCCAGCGACGACGCGCCGCTTTCCTGCGTGCTGGTGCGCAGCGGCCAGCAGCCGGTCGTCGTCAATCTCGACATTCCCGCGGTCGAGCCCAATCCGGAACAGGTGCACTGGGTCGACAACATTCATCCGGCACCGAAGACCTGACACTGCCAGCGCGACCGATGAACGATTTTTATCACGAGGAAAGCAGGGCGCTGCAGGACCGGTTCGACACACGCCGGCTCGCCGATCGCATCGAACAGCGCCTGGTCGCGGACAATATCGGCGATACAGACCGCGCGTTTATCGAAGCGGCCGACATGTTCTTCCTCGCCACCGTCGACGAAGGCGGACAGCCGAGCTGCTCGTACAAGGGCGGCGCGCCGGGGTTCGTCCGCGTCGTTGATGCGCGTACGCTGGCCTTTCCCAACTACGACGGCAACGGCATGTTCCTGTCGATGGGCAATATCGCGCAGAGCCGGAAGGTAGGCATGTTGTTCATCGACTTCGAGCATCCGCGGCGGCTGCGACTGTCGGGCGAGGCGCGAATCTCCGAAAGCGATCCGCTGCTCGCCGACTATCCCGAAACCCAGTTCATCGTGCGCGTCGCGGTGACGCACGTGTTTCCCAATTGCCCGCGCTACATTCACCAGTACCGCCTGGTCGAGCGCTCGACTTACGTGCCCAAGGCAGGCAGCGCGACGCCGGTCCCGAACTGGAAACGAAGCGACTGGGCTTGCGACGTGCTGCCCGAAAAGGATCCGACGCGCCGGTAGTCGCGGCGGGCGAGACGCGGCACGGCCGCCCGGTCTATCGCACCTCGAGCCCGCGCTTCTTGTGCCAGTCGGCGATCGACTCGTCCGGGAATTCGCGAAAATGCTTGTGGCCGGGGCCCTTGGGCACGTCCGACCACGGCGCGGCAAAATCCAGCATGATCGACACGTCCTCGGCCGGCTTGGGGAGCGGCGTGTCGATCGCCGACGCAAACGGATAGACCCATTCGGCCCAGCGCGGGTCCCAGGCCCACAGCGCACTGGCGCATTTGGCGCAAAAGTGGCGCCGTGCCTTCGACAGCGACGGCTTTTTCGCCCCCGCCTCCTTGATGCGGGCGCGGTAGACGGCGATGTTCTTCGCGCCGCGCACCTTCAGCGTCTTGGTGTCGCCCATGATGTTGATCGCATAACCTCCGCCACCGGCGGTCTTGCGACAAATCGAGCAATAGCAGCGCATGTAGGGCTGCGGCGTGTGCGAGTCGACGCTGAACGTGACGGCGCCGCAGTGACAGGATCCCTTGAGCTTCATCGTCGTCTCCGGTGGATCGGTCATTCGATCATAGCGCGGACGGCTGGCGTTGCCCAACCGCGGGACCGCGCGTTACTTGTGCCGGGGGTCGAGCGCGTCGCGCAGACCGTCGCCGAGCAGATTGAACGACAGTACCAGCAGAAAGATCGACAAGCCCGGCCAGATGGCCATCCACGGCGCATTGTCGATGTAGTTCTTCGCCGTGTTGAGCATGCTGCCCCAGGACGGCGCCGGAGGCTGCTGACCGAGGCCGAGAAACGACAGGCTCGCCTCGGCGATGACGGCGGCGGCGATCGCCAGCGTCGCCTGCACGATCAGCGGCGCAACGACGTTGGGCAGAATGTGCCGCAGCGCGATGCGCAGATGCGAATTGCCGATTGCGCGCGCGGCCTCGACGTAGTCCTCCACCTTGACCGAGAGCACCTGCGCACGCGTCAGGCGAATGAAGACCGGCGTCGCCGAGATTCCGATCGCGATCATCGCGTTGGTGAGGCTGGGTCCGAGAAACGCGGCCAGCGCGATCGCGAGGATCAGGAACGGGCAGGCGAGCATCGCATCGGTGACGCGCGAGATCAGCCCGTCGGTCCATCCGCCGGCGTAGCCTGCGAGCAAGCCGATCGGCACGCCGAGCGATAGCGCGATGCTCACCGAAACGAGCCCTGCCAAGAGCGACGCACGCGCGCCCCAGATGACCCGCGATGCAACGTCGCGACCGATCTCGTCGGTGCCGAAGACATGCAACGCGCTGGGTGCCTTGCGCACCGCGCTCCAACTGGCCTGCAGCGGGTCGTGCGGCGAAAACCACGGCGCGAATAGGGCGAGCGATACAAAAAATACGACGACCGCCAAGCCGACCAGCGCGCCGCGGCGGCGCATGAAGCGCCGCAGCACACGCTGGCCCGGAGAATACTCGCGGTAAAGCGGAAGGTCGGCGGCGATCGTAGCCATCGTCGGGGTGCGGCGCTGTTAGCCGCGCAAGCGCGGGTTGACGGCGAAGTAGGCCAGGTCGGCAAGGAGGTTCAGCAGGATGTACGCGGTCGCCGTGAACAGAACGACGCCCTGCACGACCGCGTAGTCGCGATTGAACACCGCGTCGACGATCAGCTTGCCGAAGCCGGGAATCGTGAACACCTGCTCGGTGAGGACCGCGCCGGAAAGGAGCGTCCCGAACTCGAGCGCTCCCAGCGTAATCACCGGAATCAGGGCGTTGCGCAATGCATGCTTGAGCACGACGACTCGCTCGTCGAGTCCCTTGGCCCGCGCGGTGCGCACGTAATCGGAATTGAGCACCTGCAGCATGGCGCTGCGCGTATGCCGCATCAGCACCGCCGCGATCGCATTGCCGAGGACGAACGCCGGCATGATCATCGACGCCAGGTTGGCTTTCAGGTCCTCGAAGGGGCTGACGTAGCCCGATGCAGGCAGCCAGCCCAGCGTGACCGAAAAGAACAGGATCAGCATGATGCCCAGCCAGAAGTTGGGCGTCGACAAACCCCACAGCGCGAAGATGTTGGCGGCGTAGTCCCAAACGGTGTCTCTGGCCACCGCGGCAACGATGCCCGCAGTGATCCCGATCGACAGCGCGATGACGATCGCCAGCGCGGCAAGCTCCAGCGTGACCGGGAGCTTTTCGAAGATCAGCTCGCGCACCGGTTTTTGAATGCGCACCGATTCGCCGAGATCGCCCTTGAGCACGCCGCCCGCCCAGTACAGATAGCGGACCGGCAGTGGCTGGTCGAGGTGCATCGTTTGGTGCAAATGCGCGATCACGGTCGGATCGCGTTCCTCGCCGGCGAGGATCAGCGCCGGATCGCCGGGCAGCAGCTGCTGCAACCCGAAGATCAGGATCGAGACGAAGAACAGCGTGGGGACGAGCGTGGCGAGACGCTGCACGAGATAGTTGAGCATGCGTCAGAAGGGCTAATTCATCTTCAATCCCTGCACGCGCACCAGTCCGTCGGGAATCATGCGCAAACCGGACAGCTTCGCCGTGTGCGCCCACAGCCAATGCCGATGGAACAGGTAAATGATGGGACGATCCTTGAGCACGATCGCGGCTATCTGCTCGAATATCTTTTTGCGCTCCGCCGGGTCCAGCGTTGTGCGCGAGCGGTTCAAGAGTTCGTCGACCTCGGGCTTGCAATAGCCGGCGTAGTTGAGCGGTTGTTTGCAGCCGTAGAAACTGAACAGGTTGCCATCGGGATCGGCCCGGCCGCTCCACCCCAGCACGTAGGCCTCGAACTGGCCCTTATCCGCCATGTCGAGCGAGGTGGCAAACTCGGTCGCCTGCAGCTTGAGGTCGAATCCCGCCTCCTTGACCATGGCCTGAACGACCTGCGCGACCTTCTGTGCATCGGACGTCGTCGGCGCCACCATTGTCACGCTCGGGTTGGATACGCCGGCTTCGCGCAGCAGCGTCTTGGCACGCGCGACGTCGCGCTTCGGGATCGGCATGTTCTTGGCGTAGTAGGCGTTGGTCGGCGCAACCCACTGGTTGCCGACGTCGGCTTCGCCGTCCGCCGCGACCTCTACGATACCGTCGCGGTCGAGCGCGAGCTCGAAGGCTTCGCGCACGCGGGCATCCTTGCCCAGCGGATTCTTTTGCGCCAGATCGCTCTTTCCGGTGTTGATCGTTATTCCCTGGTAGCCGATCTCGGTGATCTTGGCGACCTTGAACCGGCCATCGGTCTTGAGTTGCGGCACGTCGGAAGCGGCCACGCGCTCGATGAATTCGAGCTGACCCGAGCGCAGATTGGCCAGGCGCACCGTCGCGTCGGGAATCGGCACGTAGACGATGCGGTCGAAGTGGATCTCGCCCTTGTTCCAGTAGTTCGGATAGCGCTCGAGCACGATGCGGTCCTGCGCGACGCGCTCGACGAAGCGGAACGGTCCCGAGCAGACCGGCTTGGCGCCGAACTTGTCGCCCTCGGCCTGCGCTGCCTTCGGGGACACCATCATGCCGGCGCGGTCGGCCAGCGCGGCGAGCAGCGGCGCGAACGGCGCGGACAGATTCAGGCGCACCGTCGCCTCATCGATGACGTCGACACCGCTGACCGGCGCGAGCTCGCCGCGACGATTCGAGCCGGCCATCGTCTTGTGCCGCTCGATGTTGTACTTGACCGCCGCCGCGTCGAATTTCTCGCCGTCGTGAAAAGTGACGCCCTTGCGCAGCTTCAAGGTCAGCGCCTTGTAGTCGGCCGACCATTCGTAACTGGTCGCGAGCTGCGGCACGATATTGAGCTTTTCGTCGATGTCGAACAGCTTGTCGCACAGCGAGGCGAAGACGATGCGGCCGACAAAGGTACGGGCCAGCGTCGGATCGAGCACGTCCGGATCCTCGGCGAGGCCGAAGCGCAGCGTTTGCGCCGCCGCCCCGGCCGCCGCAACCACTGCCAGCAGCACCACGCCCGACCGCACGATCCACGATTTCGCATTCATCGCCTGCTCCTGTCGCCGTTTCTAAAGATTGCCGGATCGAATCCGGCGCCCGATCTTAGCGCCAATCCGCTGGTTTCGCCCAATGGTCACGCGGCGCGGAAGGCTTGCTGCAGCCGGGCCAGGCGGACGCCGCCCGCTGCCGGCGCGCCCGTGGCGATCGCAGCGACCGGCGGCGCGATGTCGCGCCAGAAATGACAGGCGACCGCATGCCCGGCGTCGGCAGCGAGCGGTGGCGTTTCGGCCGCGCAGAGCGGCTGCGCATAAGGGCAGCGTGTGCGAAAACCGCAACCGGACGGCGGATCGATCGAGCTGGGGACGTCGCCCTGAAGGATCATCCGTCGTGCGCGCGCGCCGGGCGCGGGCACCGGGATCGCCGAGAGCAGCGCCTGCGTGTACGGGTGGCGGGGCTGCGCGAACAGGGCGCGCGCGGGCGCGTACTCGACGATGCGGCCCAAGTACATGACGGCCACGCGTGCGGCGATGTGCTTGACCACCGCGAGATCGTGGGCGATGAAGACGTAGGCCAAGCCCAGGCGATGCTGCAGGTCCATCAGCAGGTTGATCACCTGCGCCTGGATCGATACGTCGAGCGCCGAAACCGGCTCGTCGCAGACGATCAGCCGCGGCTCGACGGCCAGCGCGCGCGCGATGCCGATCCGCTGCCGCTGCCCGCCGGAAAACTCGTGCGGATAGCGCTCGGCGTGCTGGGGGGCCAGTCCGACGAGGCCGAGCAGCTCGGCCACGCGATCGCGGCGCCGGCCCGACGCCAAGCCGTACAGCGCGAGCGGCTCGCCGACCGCCTGGGCGACGGTCATGCGCGGATTGAGCGACGCATACGGATCCTGGAAGATGATCTGCAGCGCGCGCCGCTGCGCGCGCATCGCTTCCGGCGCGAGCGCGAACAGCTCCTTGCCGTCGAAGCGCACGCTGCCGGCCGTCGGCTCGAGCAGGCGCAGCAGAAGCCGGCCGGTGGTCGACTTGCCGCAGCCCGATTCGCCGACCAGCGCCAGGGTTTCGCCGGCGGCCAGCTCGAAATCGATGCCATCGACGGCGCGCACGACGCGCCCGCCGCGGCGCAAAAAGCCCTTGCGCAGCGGGAAATGCTTGACCAGGCCAGCAACCCGCAGCAGCGGCGCGTCCGGAGCCGCGGCCAGCGTCACGCCGGCACCAGCACGTCGGCGTCGAGTGGCGCGCGCCAGCACGCCGAGCGGTGGCCGTTGCCCACATCGAGCAGCGGCGGGTCCTCCCGGCGGCAGCGCTCGAACGCAAACGGACAGCGCGGATGAAAGCGGCAACCCTCGATCGGCGCCATCGGATCCGGCACCTGTCCTTCGATCGCGGCCAGCCTCGGCTGCTCGAGGTCCAGTCGGGGAATCGACCCCAGCAGCCCGACCGTATACGGATGCTGCGGCTCGGCGAAAAGTGCCGCGACACTCGCGCTTTCGACGATCCGCCCGGCGTACATGACGACGACGTCGTCGGCAAGCTCGGCGACGACGCCGAGATCGTGGGTGATCAGGATGATCGCCGTACCGGTCTCCTCGCGGAGCTGCCGCATCAGGGCAAGGATCTGCGCCTGGACGGTCACATCGAGCGCAGTCGTCGGCTCATCGGCGATCAGAAGCGCCGGCTTGCAGGCGAGCGCCATCGCGATCATCACGCGCTGGCGCATGCCGCCGGAAAGCCGGTGCGGGTAGTCGTCGAAGCGCTCTTCGGGCGAAGGAATGTGCACCCGGCGCAGCATTTCCAGCGCCAGCGCCTTCGCGTTCGGATGGCTGGCCGCGCGGTGGCGGACAATGGCCTCGACGATCTGATCGCCAATCGTGAACGCCGGATTGAGCGAGGTCATCGGCTCCTGGAAAATCATCGAGATCCTGTCGCCGCGAAGCTCGCGCATCGCCGACGGCGACAGCCGCAGCAGGTCGACGCCATCGAAGAGGATGCTGCCGCCGCCGATCCGGCCCGGAGGCTGGGCCACCAGGCCCATGATCGACAGCGCAGTGACGCTCTTGCCGCAGCCGGATTCGCCGACGATGCCGAGCGTCCGTCCGGCGCCCAGCGCAAAGCCGATGCCATCGACCGCCGCGAATTCGCCGCCGCCTTCGACGGCGAAGAGCGTGCGCAGATCGCGCACTTCGAGCAGCGCCGTCATCGCTGGCGGCGGACCGCCTGGAAGCGTTCGACCTCGGCTTCGATCGCCGCGCGATCGGTGATGCCCGCCGGACGCGCCTTGCTCGGCAGGCAGGCGAGGAACGGCTGGTAGCGCTCGAGGCTCATGTCGTACAGGCGACGCAGTTCTGCGATGGGCTCGGGGTGATCGTCGACGCGGAGATCGAGAAACGCGTAGACCTCGGTCGTATGGATCAAGAGCGCCGCCGCCTGCTTGCCGCGCTTGTCGCCGCCGGCGGCATCGCCTGCCGCCATCGCAGCCAGCAGGCGCTCGGGGAACGGCGCGCCGGCGTGCGCTTCATACGCAGCCGCCGTGTCATCGAGCACGCGCGCACCCGCGAGCATGTTGCCAGCGACCGAGAATCCGTCGTAGGCGCGATGGCCGCACCAGTCGATGCACAGCGCGCCGGTGTGGGCCGCGATCCACCCGCTGCGATCGATCAGATGGAGCTGGCGGTGTTCGCGTCCTTCGTCGCCGGCGACGAGCAGCGCGACGGCGTCGGCGGCGGCAAGGCCCTGTTCGAGCAGGTCGAGACCGCGCGGCCCGTAGCCGGGATTGACCAGCGCCTGCGTCGAAAGCGCGCCGACGCCGCTGCGTGCGTGCGGACACAGCGCACCGACGGCGAAGAACCGGCTGGCGACGGCGACGCCGAAAGTCCCGTCCGCATTTCGCGCGACGATCGACCAGGTCACGGCGTGCTTCCGCGCCGTTGCTTCGTGCCGATCGCGCCGCCGCGATTTTCCCCGGCACCGACCGGGGCATTCCGGTCAGCCGGGCGCAGCGGCGGCGAAGCGAAGCGGGTCAATCGAGGCAGGAGAAACCGAGAAACTCGGCAGGATCGTCGGCATACGCATGCCCGAAGCTGACTCTTCCGCGGCCGCGCAGCATCAGTTCTTCGCGGCGGATCATGATCTCGGGCTCACCTTCAATGCTCATCCAGCTGCCGTTCGAGCTATGGTCGATGAACACGAATTTGTCGCGGCGGCGTTCGATGCGTGCATGCATGCGCGAGGCCTTGCGGTCGGCGATGACGACGTCGCTCTGCAGGTCGCGGCCCAGGGTCAGCACCGAGTGCGCCTCGCCCAGCTCGATCTTGCGCAGCCCGTGCACCAGCTTCACCATTGCCGGCGCCAGCGCGAGGCGCGGCGACATCGCGGTAAGCTCGTCTTCGGAGTCCTGCCACAGAATCTCGAACAGGCCGACGTCGCGGTCCTTGCCCTTCACCGTCTGCGCCGCGTGATCGCGGGTGCGGCCGCGCAGCACCGGCGAGAGCTCGGCGACGGTCTGCGCGGTCGTGAAGATCTGGCCCCCCGCGGCGAACGAGGTCATGCGCGCCGCAACGTTGACGGCGTCGCCGAAGACATCACCGGCTTCCTCGATCGTCGGGCCGGTATGGAAGCCGATGTGCATCGACAGCGGCGCACCGCGGCTGGTCTTCTGCGACGCGACGCGCATCTGGATCTCGATCGCGGCCTGCGCCGCCGCATCGGAGGTCGGAAACGTCGCCAGCACTTCGTCGCCGATCGTCTTGACGACCTGGCCGCCGGCGTCGCTGCAGACGCGCTTGACGATCGCAAGGCAGCGGTCGATTGTTTGTTGTGCGTCCGCGTTGCCGAGCATTTCATACAGCTTGGTGCTGCCGGAAACGTCGGCGAATAGGACGGCTAAGTTGCGCGTGGAGGTGGTCATGCGGCGATTGCCCGGCAGATCGGCGCAAGTATAAGGCAAGACATCGGCGGCGGCCCTTCCAGCCCGCTTCTGCCGAGTATTCACGTTGACTTGACGGGGGTGCCGGCCTAGTATGCCCCGTACGTCGCCACCGCTTCGCCCACCGGCATGACGGACCCCGTAATGAAACGATCGTTGACCTGTTTTGCGTGCCTTTTATTCCTGGTCGCCGTGCCCTGTCTCGGCGCGGAGATCAGCACGGTCACGCTGCTATTCGGGCAGCCGAAGCTTCTGCGCGGCACCAGCTGGTTCAACCTGAAGGAAGGCGTCCGTTTGCGTGACGGCGACGTCATCGACCTGCCGCAGGCGGGGCAGCTGCAGCTCGAATTCACCGACGGCGGCACCGTGAGCGTCATCGGACCCGGCGCGCTCTACATTGTCGCCGCCACGGCGCGCGACGCCAAGCAGCCCGGATCGGCGGAATTCCTCCTGACCCGCGGCTGGCTCAAATTCGAGACCAAGCCGCCGGCGCCGCGGTTGCGCATACGCACGGCGCAGGGCACGATCGCGACATCGGAGGCTGCCGCGGTCGTTCATGCCGGCGATGGATTCGAGGCCTTTGTCGAAACGGGAACAGCCCGGCTGTCGGATGTCGGCAAGCTCGAGATTGCGGGAGGCGAGATCAAGGGGGGCGGATTCGCGAGCCGCCCCGCAGGCAAGCCCTTGGCCATCGAACGGCGCCCGCCGGCGCAGTTCGTCGCCGCGTTGCCGCGGGACTTCATGGATCCGCTGCCGGTGCGCCTGACCCGTTTTGCGTCGATCCACGTCGATCCGGTCGCCGATCACGAGTCGACATTCGCCGAGGCGCAGCCATGGCTGAGCGGCTCTTACCGCGGCAGTTTCCTCAAACGCTTCCAGGCGAGGCTCGACGACCCGGCCTTCCGCGACGCGATGGCGAGCAGCGGCAAGGCTCCGCCCGAATGGAACGCCGCGGCGGCCCCACCACCGAAGGCGGAAGCGGCGCCGCCACCGCCACCGCCACCGGCTGCCAAGGCGGAGCCCGAGCGCACGTTCCGCTGGCCGTGGGAAAAATCGGGCAAATAGGCGGACACACGTGAAGCTGATCTGGAAATTCAACCTGGCACTGGCGGCGGTTGCGGCCGTCGCCTTCCTGCTGGCCGCAGTCGTCTCGTATACGGTGCTGCACGCCAATGCCCGCGACGAGGTATTGCAGAACGCGCGCATGATGATGGAGTCCGCGTCCGCGTCCGGCGACTACACGAACTCGCAGGTGAGGCCTTTGCTCGAAACGCAGCTCAAGTACAAGTTCATCCCGCAATCGGTGCCGGCGTTCGCTGCGACCGAGCAGTTCAACGAGCTGCGCAAGAACTATCCGGATTACACGTTCAAGGCGGCGACCCTGAATCCGACCAATCCGCGCAATCACGCGACCGACTGGGAAGTCGACATCGTCAACCAGTTTCGTCAGTCCGCGGCCAAGACCGAAGTGGTCGGGGAGCGCGCCACGCAAAGCGGGCGCTCGCTCTACCTCGCCCGGCCGATCCAGATCAAGGATCCCGCCTGCCTGGTCTGCCACAGCACGCCCGACGCGGCGCCGCGGACGATGATCGAGACCTATGGGTCCGCCAACGGCTTCGGATGGAAGGTCAACGACATCGTCGGGGCGAATATCGTCTCGGTGCCGACGTCGGTGCCCGTGCAGCGGGCGAACTACACGTTCCGCGTGTTCCTGCTGTCGCTGCTCGTGGTATTTGCGTTCACCATCGGCATGCTGAACCTGATGCTCTACTGGTTCGTGATCCGCCGCGTCAAGCGATTGTCCAAACTGGCCAATGAAGTCAGCCTCGGCAACCTGGATGCCGGGGAATTCCAGACGCAGAGCAAGGACGAGATCGGCGTGCTGACCGAAGCGCTGGGACGGATGAAGACCAGCATGGTGCAGGCGATCAAGATGCTGGATGCGCACGGCTAAGCGCGCGTCAGGCCGCAGATGAATCGAGCGAAAAGTGAGTGAACCTACCCGTATCGGCAAGTACACGATCGAGAGCGTGCTCGGCAAGGGCGCGATGGGCGTCGTCTACAAGGCGTTCGATCCCGGCATCGAAAGAGTCGTAGCGATCAAGACGGTACGCAAGGACCGCGTCGACCAGGATCTGATCGAGCAGTCGATGGCGCGCTTCAAGAACGAGGCCAAGGCGGCCGGCCGGCTGCTGCATCCGAACATCGTCAGCGTCTACGAATACGGCGAGGACGAGGCCAACGCGTTCATCGTCATGGAGTACGTGGAAGGTACGGGCCTGCGCGAGTACCTGTCGCGCAAGGCGAGCTTCGACCTGCCGCACGTGGCATCGATCATGACGCAGCTGTTGCGTGCGCTCGACTTCGCGCACGAGCGCGGCGTCATTCACCGCGACATCAAGCCCGCCAACCTGATCCTGACCGCCGACGGCACGCTAAAGGTCGCCGATTTCGGCATCGCGCGGATCGACACGTCGAATCTGACGACGCTGGGCATGGTGATGGGAACGCCGTCGTACATGTCGCCCGAGCAATGCCAGGGCCAGGCGGTCGACAAGCGTTCAGACCTGTTCAGCGCCGCGGTCGTCCTCTACGAGCTGCTCGCCGGCGAAAAACCGTTCGCCGGCGCCACCGAGACGATCGCCTACAAGATCTGCCACGAAAGTGCGCGGCCGCCATCGGCGCTGTCGCGGCTCAACTTGTCTCCGACGATCGACGCCGTGCTCGCGGTGGCGCTGGAGAAAAGCCCGGATGCGCGCTTTCAGAACGCGCGGGCATTCAGCCGTGCGCTGCGCGAAGCGCTGAATGCGCCGATGCCGCAGAACCCGGACGAGACCGGGGCAACCCAGATCAATCCCGCCAGCGTGTCGATGCGGCCGTCGATCGCCGCACCGCCGGTCTGGGAGGACACGGTGCTGCGCACCGTCGAGCGTCAGCTAGCGCATTACGTTGGCCCGATGGCCAAGGTGATGACGCGCAAGGTCGCCGCTCAGACGACCGACCTGGCGCAGCTGTATGCGAAGCTCGCGGAAAACATCAGCGATCCAGCGGCCCGCGAGCGGTTCAGCGCCGGCATGCGCAGCGCCGTCGGACCCGACGCGACGTCGCCGGGCGCTGCCACCGGCGGGGGCGGAACCGGCACGGGCACCTACACGCGCCTGCTGCGGCAGGCCGCGCTCGAGCAGAGTTTCGTCGACCAGACGAGCAACCAGCTTGCCGTCTATCTCGGACCGATCGCCAAGGTTGTCGCCAGCCGCGCCGCGCAGAAAGCCACCAGCCGCCAGGAATTCGTGCGCCTGGTCGCCGGTCATCTGGGGGCGCAGGAGCGCGATACCTTCCTGAAGGAAATCGGTTTCGAGGAAGCCTGAAGCCGGGCTACGCGCGCTCGATCACCGCGGCGATACCCTGTCCGCCGCCGATGCACATCGTGATCAGCGCGTAACGCGCACCGGTGCGCTGCAGTTCGTACATCGCCTTGATCGTCAGGATGCATCCCGTCGCGCCGATCGGATGCCCGAGCGCGATCGCGCCGCCATTCGGGTTGACCTTCG
>JBDTXW010000032.1:0-17851 GCA_040005975.1 Betaproteobacteria bacterium
TGGCCGCCACCGCAGCGCGGATCGCCAGCACGCCCGAGTGATAGTAGGTGCCGTCGCCCAGGTTGGCGAAGATGTGTTTCTCGTCGGTGAACGGCGCCTGCCCGATCCAGGGCACGCCTTCGCCGCCCATGTGCGTGAACGTCGACGTCGAGCGGTCCATCCAGATCGCCATCACGTGGCAACCGATGCCCGCGGTCGAGCGGCTGCCTTCGGGCACCTTGGTCGACGTGTTATGCGGGC
This sequence comes from Betaproteobacteria bacterium, assembly GCA_040005975.1. Classification (GTDB taxonomy): domain Bacteria; phylum Pseudomonadota; class Gammaproteobacteria; order Burkholderiales; family Casimicrobiaceae; genus PALSA-1003. Next base: position 241 of record JBDTXW010000032.1, read on the forward strand.
AGCCCGAGCAGAAGTAGGGGATACGCTGCAGCGTGATCTTAGGCTTCGCCAGCGCCGTCTCCTTGGCGTTGATGAAGGCGACGCGGCTTTCGATCTTCTCCTTGTGGCGCGGCTGCAGCTCGAGCCGCGCGATGCGCTGCGCGATCACGCGCGCGATCATCGCCGGCGTGAGCTCGCTCGCTGCGGGCAGCAGCCAGTCGCCGTGAGGGCGCATCCACTCGCCTTTTTCGTCGAACTTGCCGACGACGCGCGGCCGGACGTCGCTGCGCCAGTTGTAGAGCTGCTCCTTCAGCTGGTATTCGACGATCTGCCGCTTTTCCTCGACGACCAGGATCTCCTCCAGCCCCTCGGCGAAATGACGCACGCCTTCGGGCTCGAGCGGCCAGGGCATCGCAACCTTGAACACGCGGATGCCGATTTCGGCCGCGTCGGCGTCGCTGATGCCGAGGTCGTCCAGCGCCTGGCGGACGTCGAGATAGCTCTTGCCCGAGGTGATGATGCCCAGCCGCGGCTTCGGGCTGTCGATGACGATGCGGTTGAGCTGGTTGGCCCGGCAATAGTGCAGCGCCGCGTAGATCTTGTAATCCTGCATCCGCGCTTCGGTCGCGAGGAAGCCGTCGGGCCAGCGGATATGCACGCCGTCCGGCGGAAACGGGAAATCGTCGGGCATGACCAGCTTGACGCGATCGGGATCGATCGTGACCGAGGCCGAGCTCTCGACGGTATCGGACACGCATTTGAAACCGACCCACAGGCCCGAATAGCGGCTCATCGCCCAGCCATGCAGGCCCAGGTCGATGATTTCCTGGACCGACGACGGATAGAGAACCGGCATCATCGCCGCGGAGAACTGGTGATCGGATTGATGCGGCAACGTGGACGACTTGGCCGCGTGGTCATCGCCGGCGAGCACCAGCACGCCACCGTGCTTCGACGTGCCGGCGAAATTGGCGTGCTTGAACACGTCGCCGCAGCGGTCGACGCCCGGGCCCTTGCCGTACCACATCGCGAAGACGCCGTCGTACTTGGCGCCCGGATACATGTTGACCTGCTGGCTGCCCCAGATCGACGTCGCGGCCAGATCCTCGTTCAGGCCAGGCTGGAACTTGATGTGCGCGCGATCGAGGAACTTCGCCGCCGCCCACAGCGACTGATCGAGGCCGCCCAAAGGGGAACCGCGGTAACCGGAAACGAAGCCGGCGGTATTGAGCCCCGCTGCGGCGTCGCGCTGCCGCTGCAGTATCAACAGTCGCACCAGCGCCTGGACGCCGGTCAGGTAGACCCGGCCTGACTCCAGCTGATACTTGTCGTCGAGGGAAACGTCGCGCAGCGCAATCGCGCCTTTTGCGGCAGGGGGCATCGAGGAAGCTCCAAAAATCGTGTCTCTGGATCGCGCGGCCACCGGATAGGGCCGCCACCACGGCCGGGGCGATCGTGTCATCCCGGCGTTTCGAGGCGCGAATTGTACGCCCGTTTGCCCCTCTTAGACAGGCCGGCGGCCTTTACGTTTGCGGGGCGGCGGCGGCTGTCCGGTAGAATGCCGCGTCCATCGCCCAAGTCTTGTTCAGGTGCCCGATCTACTGCCGGCAGAAGAGCTGGAGACCGCGCCGAATCCTTCGGCCAGCGTCATCTGGCTGCATGGACTAGGCGCCGACGGCAACGATTTCGTCCCGATCGTGCCGCAGCTCGGCTTGCCGCCGGCGCTCGCGTTGCGTTTTGTCTTTCCGCACGCGCCGGTACGCCCGGTGACGATCAATAACGGCATCCGGATGCGGGCCTGGTACGACATCGCCGCCGCCGATTTGAGCAACCGCGCCGACATCGCCGGAGTTCGCCAGTCGCAGGGGCAGATCGAGGCGCTGATCGCCCGCGAAAAAGCGCGCAGCGTTCCCACAGCACGGATCGTGCTGGCGGGCTTTTCGCAAGGCGGCGCAATCGCGTTGTACGCCGGATTGCGCCACGCCGAGCGGCTGGCCGGCATCATGGCGCTGTCCGCCTACCTCGTGCAGGCTGAAAGGCTTCCGGCCGAAGGCGCTGCCGTCAATCGCGACGTACCGATCTTCATGGCGCATGGCAGCGCCGATCCGGTCGTGCGCTTCGAATGGGGGCTCGCCTCGCGCCGCGCGCTCGAGGCGAACGGCAACCCGGTCGAATGGCACGCGTACCGCATCGAGCACTCGGTCTGCCTGGAGGAGGTGCAGGCGATCGGCGCGTGGCTCGAAAAGCTGCTGTAGGCGCTGTCGACTACCTGCGCATCCGCAGCCGCGCGCCGTCGTCGCGAACGACGCGAAAACCCAGCCTCTCGTAGAGGTGCCGCGCCGGATTGCATGCCAGCACGTTCAGCTCGACGTGCCGGTCGCTGGCTTGCGCCAGCGCAATCACGGCGCCGACGATCGCGCTGCCGATGCCGTGCCGACGCTCGGCGCCGGCGAGCTCGATATCGCGCAGAAAGATCCAGCGCCAGTGCCGCGTCAGGCTGAGGCGGCCGACATCGGCGGCCGGGTTCGCGGTGCGCACGATGACCACGTTTTGCAGCGGCGCGTAGCTCGAGGCGAAGTGCGTGCGCTGCCAGGCCTCGTTCCAGCCCCAGGTCATTTCGACATAATCATGCATCGCTTCGCGATGCAGCAAGTAGAGAAACGTCTCGTCCTCGTGGGTCGCCGCGCGCAGCGCGTAGCCGCGAAAGGCGTCGGCCGGCGCCAGCGCGTCGCGAAGGGGCTCAATCCACCTTGCCACGCCTGCCCCGTCCGCCGGAAGTCGTACCGCCGGCCCGCGCTGCCGCCGCACTCCGATGTTGAGCCGCCGCGATGCCGCACCGCGACAAGGCGTCGCGGAGCAGAAATTCGATTTGGCCGTTGACGCTGCGCAGATCGCGCTGCGCCAGGCGTTCGAGCGCCGTCCAGAGCGCAGGATCGAGACGGAGCAGGAACGCTTTTTTTTCAGCCACGCGGGTTAGTCGAGCCGCTTCCTCGCCCGGCCGCCGCGGAAGGTGAAGATCGCGAACAGCATGCCCAGCCCGGCGCCGAGCGCCAGGCCGGCGGGACTGTTGCCCAATGCGGTACCCGCAGCGGTGCCGATACCAGCGCCGACGGCGGACCAGAGGCCGGGATTGTTCGCGCGTACGAAGATCATGCTGTGTCCTCCTGGGTTGGCGATCACTTGTACAAGGTTCCGAATGGATGATCGGCTGCACTCGTCGATTTCTCGGCTGATATTTGAATGATATCATAATAATATCGGACGTTGTAAAGCCCCCCGGGTCGCCGCCCACGACAGAGCGAAAAAAAGCGGACGGGGTCGCCGTCCGCTCGAGGACCGGGGCCGGACTTTGCATCGCCGGCGCCGGAGGGGGAATGCTTCGCGACTAACCCAGCGTCACCGGGATGAAGATATGCGCGTTGTCGCGCTGCACCAGCAATGCCACGGTCTTGCCGGATTTGGCGACCAGGGCCTTGAGCTCTTCGACGTTCTTCACCGGCTTGGTATTGACGGCGACGATGACGTCGCCGGGGCGCACGCCGGCGCGCTCGGCCGCGCCGGCCACGTCCTGCACGACCAGGCCGCCGACGAAGTCGTTGTCGCGCCGTTCTTCAGCTGTCAGCGGCCGCACGGCGATGCCCAGCCGCGCGTTGCCCAGATCCTGGCTGCCCGCCGAAGCGACGGCATTCTTACCGTCATCCATCGCGCCGAGCGTAGCGTTCAACTCCTTGCCGGCGCCGTCGCGCCAGATGCCGAGCGTCACGCTCGAACCGGGCTTGAGCGATGCGACCTTGGGCGGCAAGTCGGACGAACCGCCGATCTCTTCGCCGTTCAACGTAAGAATCACGTCGCCCGCCTTGAGCCCTGCCTTGGCGCCCGGGCTGTCCTTCTGCACCGAGCTGACCAGCGCGCCCTTCGGCGCCTTCAGGCCGAAGTTCTCGGCCAGCGCCTGATTGACGTCCTGGATCATCACGCCCAGCCTGCCATGCGTGACCTTGCCGTGCTGCACGATCTGCTGCTCGACGTGCATTGCGACATCGATCGGTATCGCGAACGCGAGACCTTGCGATCCGCCGGTCCGGCTGAAAATCTGCGAGTTGATGCCGATGACCTCGCCTTTGAGGTTGAACAGCGGGCCGCCCGAGTTGCCGGGGTTCACCGCGGCGTCGGTCTGGATGAAGCGCACGTACGAGTCTTCCGGCAACGCGCGCGACTTGGCGCTGACGATGCCCGAAGTCACCGTGTTCTCGAAGCCGAAGGGCTGGCCAATCGCGACCACCCACGATCCAACCCTGGTCTGGTCGGGATCGCCGACCTTCACCGCCGGCAGGTTCTTCGCATCGATTTTCAACACCGCGATGTCGGTGGTCTTGTCGACACCAAGCACCTTGGCGGTGAATTCGCGTTTGTCGGTCAGCTTGACGTTGACGCTGCTGGCGCCATCGACGACGTGCGCGTTGGTCAGCACGATACCGCTCGGATCGATGATGAAGCCTGAGCCCACGCCGCGCGTCGGACCGCGCCGCGGCGCCTGGAAGTTACGAAAGTACTGGCGGAATTCCGGCGGCAGCGACCGGAGGTCCGGAGCGTTGTCGGATTCGTCCTCACCGAGCACCTTGCGGTCGTCCGAGGTCACGCTGATGTTGACTACCGCGGGTCCGTACTGCTCGACCAGGCCGCTGAAGTCCGGCAGTGCGACGACGGGGGCGCCACTGACGGCAGCGGTTGCCGCGGCCGGAGTCGCGGAAGGCACGACGGCGGCGAGCGCCGCGGACGGTCCCAGGCGGTCGGCGGCGATACCGCCAAGCGCAAAGGCGCCGGCGATCGCGACCGCAACCGCACTGCGTTTGAACATATTCGCTTGCATCGTTTTCTCCTGAAGGAAGGAGCCGGACACCCATTCCGGCGTGCTTACAAGATTACGAATCCAGACTTAAGCGAAACTTAAGGTTCGAAGTCGCGCGGGCGCCGGGCGGATTGCGCACGACGAGGAGCGGCGGTGCGATTACGGCGGTGAGATCGACCCCGGCTCGGCCGGCGGAAAACGCACGCTGATGCCTGCTCCGGCGCCGTCCAGGCCCGGCCCGACAATGATGTCGGCGCCATGCCGTTCCGCGATGCGCTTGACGATGGCAAGCCCTAGTCCGCTGCCGCGTACCGCACCCGCCACGGCGCTGCCACGGACGAAGCGATCGAACACGTGCTCGCGATCGGCCTCCGGGATGCCGGGTCCGGAGTCGCGAACGCTCAACTGCGCCCGCCCGACGTCGATCGCGACGCCGACGTCGACCCTGCCGCCTTCCGGCGTGTAGCGCAGTGCGTTATCGACCAGGTTGGATAGCAGCGTCGCGAGCGCGTCGGCGTCGCCGCGAACCCGCACCTCGGGCTCGGCGTTCAAGCCGAGGTCGATGCGCTTGGCCGCCGCAAGCGGCGCAAGCTCGGCGATGACGCCGCTCGAGAGCGCCGGCAGATCGACGATCGCCGGCGGGCGGTCGGCGACGCCGGGTTCCTCGCGCGCCAAGGTCAGTAACTGCTCGACCAGCCGGGTGGCGCGCTCGAGTCCACCCTTGAGTTCGGCTAGCGCGGCGCGCCGCTCGGCCTCCCCGGTGGCGCGCTCGGCGAGCTGCGCCTGCAGGTGGATGGCGGTCAGCGGCGTGCGCAGTTCGTGCGCCGCGTCAGCGATGAACGAACGCTGCGCGTCGAGCGCCTGCCCGAGCCGGCCGAGCAGCCCGTTCAGCGCACCAACCAGCGGCTGCACCTCGCGGGGCAGTCCGGATTCGGACAAAGGTTCGAGCAGCGCCGGCGAGCGCCTTTCGACGGCGGCGGCGACGCGGTCGAGCGGCTCGAGTCCGCGCGCGATCGTCAGCCAGATCAACAGCGCGAGCACCGGCAGCGCCAGCAGCAGCGGGACGACGGTGCGCAAAGCCATGCTGGCAGCGAGCTCGCGGCGCGCGCTCATTGGCTGCGCGACCTGGACGACCTGACCCTCGGCGAGCGTGCTGAACACGCGCCAGGCGCCGCTCTTGGTGTCGACGGTCGTGAATCCGAGCTGCGCGTTCTGCGGCAGCACGCGGTGGGGCTGCGACAGATAGAGCTGCACGCCGTTGCGGTCCCAGATCTGCACCAGCAGTGCATTGCTGCCCGGCCCGAGCGCGCCGACGCCTGCCGGCGCGGATGCGAACGGCGCGTCGGTCAGCGACGCGGCCATTTCCTTCAATTGATAGTCGAACAGCGCGTTGGCTTCTTCGCGAGCGCGAAAATAGGTACCGAACGCGGCGGCGATGATCGCCAGCGCGAGGCCGCCCAGCAGCCACACCAGCAACTGGCGGCGGATCGATCTCATCGCGAAGCTTCGCTCGTCTTGGGCTTTACGATCATCCAGCCCACGCCGCGCACGTTGCCGATGACCTCGGCACCGAGCTTCTTGCGCAGCGCATGGATATGCACCTCGACCGCGTTGCTTTCCACCGATTCCTTCCAGCCATAGAGCTTTTCTTCGAGCTGGGCGCGCGACAGGATCGCACCGGGGCGCGCCATCAGCGCCGCGAGCAGCGCGAATTCGCGCGCCGACAGCTCGACCGGCGCGCCGTCGAGTCGCACCTCGCGTGTCGCCGGATCGAGCTCCAGCGCGCCGCACGTGATCTTCGGCGCCGCGCGGCCCGCACCGCGCCGCAAAAGCGCGCGCAGCCGCGCCGCGAGCTCGTCGAGATCGAACGGCTTGACGAGGTAATCGTCGGCCCCGGCGTCGAGCCCGGCGACGCGGTCGGCGATGGCATCGCGCGCGGTCGTGATCAGTACCGGACGCGTGTCGCCGGCGCGGCGCATCGCCTTCAGCACGTCGAGCCCGGTCTGCCGGGGCAATCCGAGGTCGAGCACCAGCGCGTCGTGGACGCGTTCGGCCAGCGCCAGCTGCGCGGCGCGGCCGTCCTCGACCCAGTCGACGGCAAACCCATCCTGGGCAAGGCCGCGCCGCACGCTGGCGCCTATCATCGGGTCGTCTTCGGCAAGCAATACGCGCATCGTCGTCCGGGATGCCGTGCGGCACCCGTTCCGGCGCTAGTCCTTCGGCTCGAACTTGAGCGAGGCCGAGTTCATGCAATAGCGCTGTCCGGTCGGCTGCGGGCCGTCGTCGAACACATGCCCGAGATGCGCGTCGCACGCGGCGCACATGACTTCGGTGCGCCGCATCATGTGGCTGGTGTCCTCCGCGGTGCGCACGTTGCCGCCATCGGCCGGCGCGTAGAAGCTCGGCCAGCCGCAGCCGGCATCGAACTTGGTGTCGGATTCGAACAGAAGCGTACCGCAGCAAACGCAGCGATATTCACCCTTTCGCTCGTTGTCCCAGTATTCGCCGGTAAACGGGCTCTCGGTGCCTTTCTGCCGCGTGACGCGATATTGCTCAGGGGCGAGAACCGCCTTCCATTCCTGATCCGACTTCGTGACCTTGTCCACCATGGGGATATCTCCGTTGAGCCAGAATCGATCGAACAAGCCGCTGCAATGCCATTGTCGCCAAGGGCGGCGCGCGCCTTACGCTGCTCACGCTGACGGGAACGCGGGCTATGCAGTATATTGGAGGCCGTACCGCTGTCTTCAACTCCTTCCTTTCGCCCAATCTTGGATAGTGCTGCCGCAGGCTCGTTCCGCGCCGACGCCAAAGTGATCGGCGTCGTCGGCAGCGCGCACGCGCTGTCGCATTTCTTCCAGCTGGTGCTGCCGCCGCTGTTCCCGCTGCTGCGCGACGAATTCGGCGTCAGCTACGCAACCTTGGGCGCATTGCTGAGCGTCATGTATGTGGCCAGCGGGCTGTGCCAGTTCGGCGCCGGCTTTGCCGTCGACCGCTTCGGCGCGCGACCCGTCCTGCTCTCCGGCCTGGGTCTGCTTGCCGGCGGGACGCTGGCCGCAGGGTTGGTGCCCGGCATCGGCTGGCTGTTTCCACTGGTCGTGCTGATGGGTATCGGCAACGGCGTGTTCCACCCCGCGGATTTCGCTGTGCTCAACGCCAACGTCAATCCGCGGCGGCTCGGACATGCCTATAGCTCGCATGGCATCGGCGGCAGCCTCGGCTATGCGCTGGCGCCGGTCGTGAGCTTCGGACTCGGCAGCGCGTTCGGATGGCGCACGGCGCTGCTCGTATGCGGCGCGATCGGTCTGATCGCGGTAGCGGTCCTGGCGACGCAGCGCGGCGCGCTCGACAGCCGCAGGCACGGCGTTGAGGCGCCAAAGCACACGCTGTCCGGCAGCCTGGAATTGTTTCGCCAGCGTCCGATCCTGCTGTGCTTCGCCTACTTCTGCGTACTGACGATCGCGACGATAGGCATCCAGACGTTTCTGGGCACCAGTCTCAACGCAGCCTACGGACTGCCGCTCGCCATCGCCGCGACCGCGATCACCGCCTACCTCCTGGGCAGTGCTTCCGGCGTGCTGGCCGGCGGCTTTCTGGCTGCGCGCACGACGCGGCACGATAGAGTCGCAGCGACCGGCCTTGCCGTCGGTGCCGCGCTGATCCTGTCGCTCGCCCTATTCGCGCCGCTGGCCACCTGGGCGATTCCGTTGCTCGCATTGACCGGCCTGGCGCTCGGCGCTACCGGACCTTCGCGCGACATGATCGTTCGCGCCGCGACGCCCAAGGGTGCGTCCGGCCGCGTTTACGGCTTCGTCTATTCGGGGCTGGATCTCGGCTCGTCGCTCGCGCCGGTGGCGATGGGCGCGATGCTCGATCACGGCTCGGCGCGGCTGGTCGCGGTGGCGATCGCGGTGTTCCTTTTCATCGCAATCGGCACCGTCGTGCAGGTTCGCCGCGCCGCGCGCGCCGTCACGGTCGCCGCGGTCGCGGGCGAATAGACCCGCAAGCGGAGCGCATCGGCATGGATTTGGGACTGTCGGGCAAAAAGGCGTTGGTCTGCGCGGCAAGCAAGGGCCTCGGCCGCGGTTGTGCCGAAGCGCTGGCGCGCGAAGGGGCCGAGGTGACGATCGTCGCGCGCACCGAGAGCGCGGTGCGGCAGGCTGCCGAGGACATCGGCGCAATGGCCGGCCGAGCGGTGCGCTGGGCGGCATGTGACATTACGACGGCGGACGGCCGCGGCAAAGCGCTGGCCGCGTGTCCGCAGCCCGATATCCTGGTCAACAACGCAGGCGGTCCGCCGCCCGGCGACTTTCGCGACTGGGATCGCGATGCGTGGCTCCGCGCGATCGATGCCAACATGCTGACGCCGATCGAGCTGATCAAGGCGACGATCGACGGCATGATCGCGCGCAAATTCGGCCGCATCGTCAACATCACCTCGTCCGCGGTCAAGGCGCCGATCGACATCCTTGGACTGTCGAACGGCGCACGCAGCGGCCTGACCGGGTTCGTGGCCGGCGTCGCGCGCAAGGTCGCGCGGCACAATGTTACGATCAACAACCTGCTGCCCGGGCCATTCGACACCGACCGGCTGCGCGCCAACATGGAGCTGCGCGCCAACGCCGCCGGCAAGCCGGTGGCGGAACTGCGGCAGGCGCAAATGGACGCCAATCCGTCGGGGCGATTCGGTACGCCCGCCGAGTTCGGCATGGCGTGCGCCTTCTTGTGCAGCGCGCACGCCGGCTACATCGTCGGACAGAACATACTGATCGACGGCGGCGGGTATCCGGGGACGTTCTAGCGCCGCGTGCGAGCGCCGCCGCAACAGCCGCGCACCGCTCAACCGTCAGACCTTCGAAAAACTGAAAGCCAGCCAATGATCGACCTCTATTACTGGACGACGCCGAACGGGCACAAGATGACGATGTTCCTCGAGGAAGCTAAGCTCGAGTACACGATCCATTCGGTGAACATCGGCAAAGGCGAGCAATTCAAGCCGGAATTCCTGGCGATCGCGCCGAACAACCGGATCCCGGCGATCGTCGACCGCGCGCCGGCCGATGGCGGCGCGCCGATCGCGATGTTCGAATCGGGCGCGATACTGCTCTATCTCGCCGACAAGATTGGCCGCTTCATCCCCAGCGACTTGCGAGCGCGCCTGGACTGCATCCAGTGGCTGTTCTGGCAGATGGCCAACCTGGGGCCGCTTGCCGGGCAGAACCACCATTTCGTGCACTACGCGCCGGAACGATTGCCGTACGCGGTCGATCGCTATGTCAACGAGACCGGGCGCCTGTACGCGGTGCTGAACAAACGGCTGGCCGATCGCGAATTCATCGCCGGCGACTATTCGATCGCCGACGTCGCCTCGTATCCCTGGGTGCTGCCCGAACGGCAATCGCAGGACATCGAATTGTTTCCGCACCTGAAGCGCTGGAAGGAAGCGATCAAGGCGCGTCCGGCCACCGCGCGCGCTTACGCCCTGGCCAAGGAGATCAATCCGAAACCGGGCGGCATTCGCACCGACGAAGAGAAGAAGATCCTGTTCGGGCAGACCAAGGACGTCGTGCGCTGAATCGAGCCGGGCAGGAAAAAGACGGCGCGTGTTTCGCGTCGAGCCGCGATTCGGCGTCACGGCGCTTCGAGCGCCGTCCAGCCGTCCTTCGGAATGCGCGCCACGACGCGAAATCCGCTGGCGCCCAGCGGCCGGATGACCGCGGCTTCCCCTTCGCCGAGGTAGGGCGCGCCGGCGACGGCGCGGAACGGGTTGCCGTGGCTGGCGATCGCGAGCACCGTCCCCGGCGGCGGCGGTGTCGACAAAAGCTGGCGCAGCGCCGTATAGCGGTCAGACGCCTCGTCGCTCGCCGGCCCGCCGCGCACGGCCGCATCGACCCGCAGCCGTCCGAATATCAGCTGCGCGGTCTCGCGCGTGCGGCAAAACGGACTCGCCAGCACGTCGCCGACCGGAATGCGCAGACGCCGGATGGCAGCGCCGATCGCACGCGCCTCGTCGCGGCCCCGATCCGTCAGGTTGCGCTGCCTCGCGCAGTCTTCATAGCCGCTCATCTGGTCGTCGTTCTGGCCGAAATCGGTCGATGTATGGCGAAAATAGAGGATGAGTCCGCCAGCGCGCAAGGCGGCTAGCAGCGCCGGTCCGGCCAGCGCGTCGCCGGGTGCGTCGGCCGCGGGGGAGGGCGCCGTGATGACAAGCGAACACCAAAGCAGCGCCGCCGCCAGCCATCGCCTTCGTCCCGGACGGAATCCCCGCCGCGCAGCGCTCATCGTTCTGCAGTGCTCAGACCGTGTGCGCAGCGCTTCAGTCGATCGGCGCAAGGCGCACGGTGCGGGTGCCGGCGTCGATGCTGATGCAAGGATCGTCGTCGAAAGCGATATCGCCGCCGGGCACTGCGGTGCCGCTGGCGCGGATCGCCGCGAAGTCCTGCAGCCGGCGATCGAGCAAATGCGTGGTCACGACGTTCGAGAGCGCGTTGAAAATGCTCTCGGACCGGCCCGGATAGCGCTTCTGCCAGTCGCGCAGCATCGCCGCCGTCTGTTTGCGCTGCAGGTTTTCCTGCGACCCGCACAGCGTGCAGGGAATGATCGGAAACGCCATCGCCTCGGCATAGCGTGCGAGATCGCGCTCGCGCACATAGGCGAGCGGGCGTATGACGACGTGCTTGCCGTCGTCGGAGACGAGCTTCGGCGGCATCGTCTTCAGCTTGCCGCCAAAGAAAAGATTGAGGAAGAACGTCGCCAGGATGTCATCGCGATGATGACCGAGCGCGATCCGGGTGGCGCCGAGCTCGCCGGCGACACGATAAAGCGCACCGCGGCGCAGGCGCGAGCACAACGAGCACATCGTGCGGCCCTCGGGAATCACGCGCTTGACGACGCTGTAGGTGTCCTGCTCGACGATGTGAAACGGTATGCCGCGAGCGGCGAGGTAGCGCGGCAGCACGTCGGCTGGAAAGCCTGGCTGCTTCTGGTCGAGATTGACTGCGATCAATTCGAACGGCAGCGGGGCGCGGTCGCGCAGCGAAAGCAGGATGTCGAGCATGCCGTAGCTGTCCTTGCCGCCTGACAGGCACACCATGACGCGATCGCCGCTTCCGATCATCGAAAAGTCGCCGATCGCCTGACCGACCAGCCGCCGCAACCGCTTTTTGAGCTTGTTGGCCTCGAATTCCTGCCGCTGCCCCTGGTGTGCGCTCGAGCCGCGGGGAGGCGCAACGGCGCCGCCACGATCGAGCGGGGCCGGCACCGGTGCGCCCGGCGACGGGGCAAGCGTGGCAGTCGATTCGGTCATCGCGCCGTCCGGAATCATTCTTGCCAACGTAGCGCGAGTCGCGCGGGAACGCAACCCGCTCTACAATGCTGGCCTTTGCGAGAAGGCCGTCCGGCTGGATCGTCTCGGGGGAGGGGAACGCGATGGCAATGCAGACACTGCTGGTGGCCAATCCCAAGGGCGGCAGCGGCAAGACGACGCTCGCCACCAACATCGCCGGCTGGCTCGCGGCGCGAAAGCAGCGCGTCGTGCTGGCCGATTTCGATCCGTTGCGTTCGGCGACCGAGTGGCTGGCCCGCCGTCCGTCGCTGTTTCCGGCGATTGCGGGATGGACGCCGAACGCCGACAAGACCGACTTGAAGGAGCTCCACCCGCACTGGCTGGTTCTCGACACGCCGGCCGGCCTGCACGGCGAAGCGCTGCGCGACGCGATGCGCCGCGCCGACATCCTTCTGGTGCCGGTGTCGCCCAGCGCGTTCGATACCGCTGCGACCCAGCATTTCCTTGATCAGATCGGCGAATACAAGGCGATCAAGAAGGGCGACATCGCCGTCGGTCTGGTCGCGATGCGCGTCGACCCGCGCACGAACAGCGCCGCCGAGCTCGAGGAATTCCTGAAGTCATTCGACTTCCCGCTGGTCGCGCATTTGCGCGCGACCCAGGTCTACGTCCACTGTGCGCGCGACGGATTGACGATCGCCGACCTGCCTCGCTCGCGCGCCGAGCAGGACCTCGAGCAGTGGCGGCCGCTGACACGCTGGATCGCACGCAACAGCCGGGCCGCGTAGAGCGCGCCTAAAGCGCAGCGAACTCAGCGGCGCCGCTCGCGCAGCGCCAAGAGCACGCCGCTGGCGACGATGATCGCGATTGCCGCTACCTCACGCGGCCAGCAGTTCGCGCAGGACGTAAGGCAGGATGCCGCCGTGCAGGTAGTAATCGACCTCGATCGGCGTATCGATGCGCAACAGGAGCGGCACGCGCTGCGCCGTTCCGTCCTTGCGGCGAATCACCAGCGCCACGTCCATCTGCGGCCGGATGCCCGATTCGAGCCCGACGATGTCGAATTCCTCGCTGCCGTCGATGCCGAGCGAGGCAGCGCTGTCGGCGCCCTTGAACTGGCACGGCAGTACGCCCATGCCGACCAGGTTCGACCGGTGAATGCGCTCGAAGCTCCGCGCGATCACCGCCTTGACGCCTAGCAGCTGCGTGCCTTTCGCCGCCCAGTCGCGGGAGCTGCCCGTGCCGTACTCTTCGCCGGCGAAAACGACCGTCGGCGTGCCGCGGGCGATATAGGTCATCGCCGCGTCGTAAATGGCCATCGGCTTGCCCTCGGGCTGCAGGATCGTCTCGCCGCCCTCGATGCGCGTCCCGTCGGCCCGAAGCGGCAGCATCAGGTTCTTGATGCGCACGTTGGCGAACGTGCCGCGCATCATCACTTCGTGGTTACCGCGGCGGCTGCCGTAGCTGTTGAAGTCGGGCACGCCCACGTCGTGCTCGAGCAGGTAGATTCCGGCCGGCGAGGTCGGCTTGATCGATCCCGCCGGACTGATGTGGTCGGTCGTCACCGAGTCGCCGAAAATGCCGAGCGCGCGCGCCCCGCGCACCGCAGCGACCTTGCCCGGCTGCATCGAAAAGTCGGTGAAGAACGGCGGCTCGGCGATGTAGGTCGATTTGTCCCAGGCGTAGACCTGTCCCTTGGTCGTCGGGATGGCGTTCCATAGCGGGTTGTCTTTGGTGAAGTCGCCGTACAGGCGACGATAGGTCGCCGGGTCGGTCGCGTACTGCATCACCGCGCCGATTTCCTGCGAGGTCGGCCATACGTCGCGCAGGAAAACCGGCTCGCCGTCGTTGCCGCTGCCGAGGGGTTCGGTGCTCAAGTCGATGTTGGCCCGGCCGGCGATCGCGAAGGCGACGACCAGCGGCGGCGAGGCAAGAAAGTTCGCCTTGATGTTCGGGTGGATCCGCGCCTCGAAGTTGCGATTGCCCGAGAGGACGGCCGCGCAGACCAGGTCATTCTTGGTGATCACTTCCTCGATCGAAGGATCGAGCGGACCGGAATTGCCGATGCAGGTCGTGCAGCCGTAGCCGGCAAGGTAGAAGTTGAGCTTCTCGAGCTCGGGCAGCAGCCCCGATTGCGTCAGATACTCGGTGACCACGCGCGAGCCGGGCGCGAGCGAAGTCTTGATATGGCGCTTGACCGTCAGGCCCTTCGCTGCCGCCTTCTTGGCCAGCAGGCCCGCGGCCAGCAGTACGCCGGGGTTGGACGTATTGGTGCAGGAAGTGATCGCCGCGATCAGGATGTCGCCGTTGCCGATGTCGAGCGGCTTCGGCCCCTGGATGCTGATCTTATCCGGCGTTGGCCGGTTGTCGACCATTTCGACCAGGTTTCGCGGCTGACCGTTGCTCGGCAGGCGCTGCGCAGCGTCGCTCGCGCGCGGCGGCGCGGTAGCTGCGACCTGGACGGGATAGCGGCGCGAGAGCCTGTCGGGCGACTGGGCGAACCCGTTCTCGCCGACCGGCCTGGAGAACAGCGTCTCGAACGAAGTCCGCATCTGCGGCAGCTCGATGCGATCCTGTGGACGCTTTGGGCCCGCGAGGCTGGCGGTCACCGTTCCCAAGTCGAGCTCGACCGTCTGCGAATAGTCGATTGCGCCGGCGGCAGGCATGCCGAACAATCCCTGCGCGCGGAAATAGGTCTCGACCGCTTCGATTTCGGCCGGCGTCCTTCCGGTGTTGGTCAGATATTCGATCGTCTTGTCGTCGACGGCGAAAAAGCCCATCGTCGCGCCGTACTCGGGCGACATGTTGGCGAGCGTCGCGCGATCCGGCACCGAAAGCGAGGCTGCGCCTTCGCCGAAGTATTCGACGAACTTGCCGACGACCTTGGCCTTGCGCAACAGCTCGGTCACCGTGAGCACCAGGTCGGTCGCGGTCACGCCTTCGCGTAGCCGCCCCTTGAAGTGCACGCCGACGACGTCCGGCGTCAGCATATAGAGCGGCTGGCCGAGCATGCCGGCTTCGGCCTCGATGCCGCCGACGCCCCAGGCGACGACGCCGATGCCGTTGATCATCGTCGTATGCGAGTCGGTACCCACCAGCGTGTCGGGATAATAGATGCCGTTCTTCTGGTGGACGCCTCGCGCCAGGTATTCCAGGTTGACCTGGTGCACGATGCCGACGCCCGGCGGCACGACCTTGAACGTATCGAAGGCCTGCATGCCCCACTTCATGAACTTGTAGCGCTCGGCGTTGCGCTGAAATTCGACTTTCATATTGAGATCGAGGGCATTCTTCGTGCCGTAATAGTCGACCTGCACCGAATGGTCGACGACCAGGTCGACCGGCACCAGCGGTTCGATGATCTTCGGATCCTTGCCGACTCGTTGCGCCACGCCGCGCATCGCGGCGAGGTCGCACAAGAGCGGTACGCCGGTGAAGTCCTGCAGAACGACGCGCGCGACGATGAACGGAATTTCTTCGGTCCGCGACGCGTTCGGCGCCCAGTTGGCAAGCTGACGGACATGTTCTTCGGTCACCTTCTTGCCGTCACAGTTGCGCAGCACGCTTTCCAGCACGATGCGAATCGACACCGGCAGCCGCGATACGCGCCCGACGCCTGCGGCTTCGAGCGCGGGGAGGGAATAGTAGCGTCCGGAGACGCCCGACTCGGTGGCAAGCGTTTGCAGCGTGCCGTGCAGATTGTGGTTCATCGATGGACCTTTCGCGTCGGATCGGACGTCACGCGCCACGGTGCAGGACGGGCAGTGGCCTGTGCGTGCGTTCTATTTTCTGATCATGCTCTTGATGTTGATCGTTTGCCCCGATTCCAGCTTGATGTCGCCCGGCTGCTGTCCGGGCTGGCAGTCGCCGGCCCATTTGCCGTCGAGCGTCGACTTCGCCTCGGTCACGTTCAGCAACGGCGGATCGTAGGCCGCGCTGCCTTCGCTGTGGTAAGCGGTGTTGCCGGAGAAGGTCATTACCGAGTGCGTCGTTACCGTGGTTACGCCCAGCTTGCAGACCGCGTCGATGACGAGTCGGTTGCCCTCGACGCGGCGATCGCTCTTCGGACACAGCTCCTTGGCCACCCCCAGGCCGAACTCGCGCATTTCGGATTGCACCGACTCATCGAGGCACATCGTCGTCACACGCTTGGTCTGCGGCTGGTCGCTGGTGCTGCGCGAAAGCTCCCACAGACCCGACTTCAGGACCGGCAGGTCGGCAGCGAAGGCGCCCGCGGCGCCCAGGGTGGAGCAGCCGAGCGCGAGCGCAATCGCGGTACGGATGCCGCAGGCGGCGACGGAGACAGCGTTGATCTGGGTTCGCATGGCAGGGTCCGATCAGGCAAACGACCGTTGTCAGATGACGAGCAGGTCGACGAACTCGTGCACCGGGGTCGTCTCGAGCTGGCGTGGATCGAGCGCGACATCGAGGATCGCCTTTTGCTGCTTCGGCGGGAAACGCCGGGCGAGATTGGTGCGGAACTTCTCGACCAGCAGCGGGATACCCTCGGCGCGGCGGCGGCGATGGCCGACCGGGTATTCGACGACGACTTCGTCCAGTTTGCCGCCGTCGTTGAACTCGACGGTGATCGCATTGGCGATCGAACGCTTGTCGGGGTCGAGGTAATCGCGGCTGAACTGCGCATCCTCGACGCAGCTCATCTTGTCGCGCAACGCATCGATCTGGGGATCGGCGGCGACGTCGTCCTCGTAGTCGGCGGCGGTCAACCGGCCATACAGCAGCGGCACGGCGACCATGTACTGGATGCAGTGGTCGCGATCGGCCGGATTGGAAAGCGGGCCCTTCTTGTCGATGATGCGCATCGCCGATTCGTGCGTGCGTATCGTGATCCGGCGGATCTCGCCGATGCGATCGCGCACGCGGGGGTGCAGCGCCATCGCGCACTCGACCGCCGTCTGCGCGTGGAACTCGGCGGGAAAGCTGATCTTGAACAAGACGTTTTCCATCACGTAGCTGCCGTAGGGGCGCTGCAGCTCGAACGGCTTGCCCTTGAATAGCACGTCGTAAAAGCCCCAGGTCTTCGCGCTCAGCGCCGATGGATAGCCCATTTCTCCCTTGGCTGCCATCAGCGCGAGCCGGACCCCGCGCGCGGTCGCGTCGCCGGCCGCCCAGCTCTTGCGCGAGCCGGTGTTCGGCGCGTGCCGGTAGGTGCGAAGGCTTTGGCCGTCCACCCAGGCGAGCGACACCGCGTTGACGATCTCGTCATGGGAAAGCCCCAGCATTTGCGCGACCACCGCGGCGGTCGCGACCTTGACCAGCACGACGTGATCGAGACCGACACGATTGAAGCTGTTCGCGAGCGCGATGACGCCCTGGATCTCGTGCGCCTTGATCATCGCGGTCAGCACCGCCTTCATCGCCAGCGGCGGCTTGCCGCGGGCAACTTCGGTGCGCGAGCGCCAGTCGGCGGTAGCGAGGATGCCGCCCAGGTTGTCGGACGGATGGCCCCATTCGGCGGCGAGCCAGGTGTCGTTGAAGTC
>JBDTXW010000033.1:0-17812 GCA_040005975.1 Betaproteobacteria bacterium
GCGGTAAACATGGAGGTTGTCGCGTTCGGCGTGTCCTCGCACGATCCTGACGCCTACTTCCTCATGCGCGCCTATGACAACCTCGAGCATCTTCGCTCGTCGCAAGAGGCTTTCTACTCGAGCGATGCGTGGAGAAAGGGACCGCGACAATCGATCGTCGAGCTTATCGAATCGGACTGGAATGTCGTCCTATGGCTCAGCACGCAGGCGGTCGACGCGCTGCGCGAATCGGCTTTTTCCGCGCCGCCTTGAGCTGGCGCCTGAAACCCTAGGCGAATTTCGTTCGCCGGGGATGCAACCGATGGCCGAGGGGTCCCGTCGTGGCATCACATTGACGAAGATGCGAGACCCTTCCAGAATCGCAGCGCCGGTCAACCATGGGGGGAGTCATGACAGGTTTATCCGCATTGATGCTGCCGATCCTGCTTTCGGCGGTGCTCGTCTTCGTCGCGAGTTCGATCATCCACATGTTGCTGCCGTGGTGGCATAAGAGCGACTACCCGAAGCTGCCGAACGAGGACGGGTTGCGGAATGCGCTGCGCCCGCTTGCGATACCGCCCGGCGACTACATGGTCCCGCGTCCGTCGAGTACGGAGGATATGCGTTCGCCCGAGTTCATCGAAAAGCTGAAACAGGGTCCGGTAATGGTAGTGACGGTGATGCCAAACGGTACCTTTTCGATGAGCAGAAATCTCGTCCTCTGGTTCCTCTACTGCGTCGTGGTCGGACTCTTCGCCGCGTGCATCGCCGCACTCGCCTTGCCTCCCGGCGCGCCCTACCCACGCGTGTTTCAAATCGTTGCAGCCGCCGCATTCGCCGGATACGTGCTCGCGCTTTGGCAGATGTCGATCTGGTATCGCCGCGCCTGGACCACGACTGTCAAGTCGTCGATCGACGGGTTGATCTATGCGCTTCTGACCGCGGCCGCGTTCGGTTGGCTATGGCCGCAATAGTCCCGCCCGCCATGTCGGCGCCACCTGCCAACGGATGGACCGGGAAATGAACCTCTCAAACGCGACCATCGGCCAACTCCTGCTTCCGGTCGATGATTTCGAACGTGACATGGCCTTTTATCGTGACGTTCTGGGACTGCCGTTTCTGTTCGCGGCACCGCCGCAAATGGCCTTCTTCATGTGCGGCTCGGTCCGTCTGCTCGTCGGGATGGTGCCGCCTGGGCAGAAGGCGCAGCGGGGCTCGACGATCTACTTTCTCGTCACCGACAAGGGCGTGCACTCGTCGCTCAAAGACCGGACGGTATGTTTCCTGGCCGAACCGCACGTTGTCCATCGAACGCCGATGGCCGAATTGTGGTTGGCGGAATTCACCGATCCCGATGGCAATCAGCTCGCCCTGATGAACGAGGTCGCGATCGGCGGCGCGTGAGCTCGTTATGAGAAATCGTTTTGAGGTCGGGTACCGCGAAAGGTCTGCGTGAAACCGGAAAATGCGACTCAGATCGGCGGCCGTCCGATGCAGAAGTACCGGGGCAGCTGCTATTGCGGTGCTGTCCGGTTCGAAATCGAATCCGACTTTCCCGAGCTAACCACGTGCGACTGCTCGATCTGCCGGCGCAAGAACGCGCTGATGGTGAAGGTCCACGAGAACCAGTTCAAGCTGCTGTCCGGGGAAGGCTCGCTGCGCGAGTACCGATTCCACACGATGACCGCCCGCCATTTCTTCTGCGGAACATGCGGGATCTATCCATTTCACCGCAAGCGGGTTGCGCCCGACAATCTTGGCGTCAACGTTTTCTGTCTGGAAAATTTCGATCCGGCGGGAATTCCCGTGCGGGCAACGATTGGCGCCGCAATGAAATGAGCAGCTTGCGTGGCGTGCTTTCGCCACCGGAATCGGGCTGCTAGGGCGAAACGCGTTTCCTGCCATCCTTTGGCCTCTGGTTCAGCTTTTCCGGCGACGCGCCGTCCGCCGCTATTGCGCTCAGACGCGTCGCTAAAGGACAATGTCCGGGCGGATTGATTGACGTCTATCGGCTTTCCCCATGTTGCATCACTTGTCCCTCGGCAGCACCGACCTCGCGCGTTCGACTGCCTTCTATGACGCCGCGCTTGCCGCGCTGGGTTACGCGCGCGTCTGGGCGGACGACACCGCCGTCGGCTACGGCTATCCCGGCGGCGGCGACAAGCTCGCAATCAAGCTCCGTTCGAGCGGCGCCGTAGCGCCGGGCCAAGGCTTTCATGTCGCCTTTGCGGCGGCCGATCGCGAGGCCGTCGCCCGCTTTTATCAAGCGGCGTTACGACACGGGGGCAAGGACAACGGCCCGCCCGGTCTGCGTCCACAATATGGCGACAGCTACTACGCCGCATTCGTGCTCGACCCCGATGGTTACGCGATCGAGGCCGTTGCCAGTGCGGAGTCGCGGTAGAACACCGGGAGATCGGATCGGTGACATCCTTATGAATGACGAAAAAATTACGGTTCGCGTTACTTCAACCGGACAAACGCTGGAGGTGGTCGTGCTGAGCAAGCGGGCCGACGTCATTGAAATCGTGCTCGGCGAAGGCGTCCACAACGTACGGTGTCAACTCCATCCAACGCGCAATGGCTTGGCGTACGCCGGCAGCGCGATGGGGCGCGAAATCGTCTATGAACGCGGTCGGGCGCAGGTCAAGAGCGATCTCGAGCGGGCCAATGTCGGCCGTGTAGATTTCAAGCGGCGCTGATTGGCAACGGTCTGCGCTGCACTTGGTACGAGATGACCGAGCCCTGCGAACATTTCAGCGAAATCCGGGAGGTGAGAGCCGGCGCCAACGGCTGCGTGGACTGCATGGCGATCGGCGCGGCCTGGAACGAGTTGCGCCTGTGCCTGACCTGCGGCCACGTCGCCTGCTGCGAGGATTCGGAGCACATGCACGCGCTCAAGCATTTCAACGCGACCGGCCACCCGATGATCGCTTCGTTCGAGCCGGGCGAGACCTGGGGATGGTGCTATGTCGATCGCCGCTATTTCGACCCGATGCCCGGACCGCTGCCGAAAAGGCGGTCTCCCCTCGCTGCATTCTTAAGCCGGCTCATCGGTGCCGGCTGATGCAAGGCCGCGACGTCTTCGTTACCGGCGGCCTATCAGAACCTGGTCATGCCCGATCGGGTTCTGCAACGGATGCTGCCCGGCGGTTGACGGCTTGGCCTGGCTTGCCGGGCCGCAGTGGGTTGCGCGACCCATCGCGGCTTCAATTTTTTGGCAAATCCGTGCATGATGTTGTCGAGCGCCCTCAGGCGCGCTGACGTCTTTCAGGGACCGCGTCGAGCTCCGCCATGACCCTGCATCATCAGACTCCGTCCAGCATGATCGAGACGGATCGCATCGAGGCGCTATCGCTCGAGATCCGGCGCTGGCTGAACGATGCCAGGATGGCGCTTGCCGACGAGATTCGCGCCTACCCGACGCCGATTCCGCGCTGCGATGCCCAATTCAATCACCTGGTCGAGCAGCGCGGACGCCTGTCGCGGCTGTTGACTGACCTCGACCTGGCGCTCGGCCGCCGCGATGGCGGCGACGCATTGCGGGACGTGCTCTTCCAGATGGGCGCGCTGCCGCCATTTGGCGACTCCGCCGACGAGCGCAGCTTGCGCGATCGCATCGGCGCCGAGTTTGGTCGCGCCTGAAGACGGCCGATGACCGACCCGGAAGCATTCCCGATCGAAGGCGGCTGCACATGCCGGACCGTGCGCTACCAGATGATCAGCGTGCCGCTGTTCGTGCACTGCTGCCATTGCCGGTGGTGCCAGCGCGAAACGGGTGCGTCATTCGCGCTCAACGCGCTCATCGAAGCCGACCGCGTGATCGTGCTCCAGGGCGAGCCGGAAGTCGTGGCCACGCCTTCGAATAGCGGCAAGGGTCAGAAGATCATCCGCTGTCCCAGCTGTCACATCGCCCTGTGGAGTAATTATGCCGGAGCCGGCGACGCACTGCGCTTTGTGCGCGTCGGAACGCTCGACGACCCCGATCACCTGCCGCCCGACATCCATATCTTCACCGCCTCGAAGCAGCCCTGGGTCGTGTTGCCGCAGGGCACACCCGCAGTCGCCGAGTACTATGACCGCGACCGTTATTGGCCGAAGGAAAGCCTCGAGCGCCGCCGCACGGTGCTGGCAACCAGGCGCCACCTTTAGCGCGTCGATGAACGTCGATCGCATCGATCACATCTCGGCGATTGACCTGCCGGAGGTGATCGCCCATCTGACGCGTTGCAACGTGACGCTCCACCTATGAGCCGGGTTGACGAGAAGACGAGCGGCATCGGACTGACGGCCGCCGGTACGCCGCCGATCGACCTTCGCTCGGACACGGTGACCCGGCCGACGCCGCCGATGCGCGCGGCCATCGCTGCGGCGCCAGTCGGCGACGATCAGTACGGCGAGGATCCGACGATCAACTCGCTGCAGGACCGCGTCGCGGCGCTACTCGGGAAGGAGGCCGCGCTTTGGCTGCCGAGCGGGACGATGGCGAACCAGGTCGCGCTGCGGGTGCTCGCGCGCCCGGGCGATGACGTCATCGTCAGTCGCGAGAGTCACGCCGTCTGGCACGAAACCGGCGCGTCGGCCGCCAACGCCGGCGTGCAGTTCACCGAGATCGGCGCGCGCGGCGTCTTCAGCGTCGCGGATTTCGTCGCGGCGGTCAAGCTACGCGGCCATCCTATCTATCCGCCGACGACGCTGCTCGAGGTGGAGAACACGCACAATCGCGCGGGCGGCATCGTCTTCGCCCAGGACGAGATCGAGCGGCTGTGCGCCGCCGCGCGCGAGCGCGACATCGCTTCCTTTCTCGACGGCGCGCGGCTGTGGAACGCGGCGGCCGCGAGCGCTCGTTCACTCGCGACGCTCGCCGCTCCGTTCGATCTGGCCGCCGTTGCGCTGTCCAAGGGCTTGGGCGCCCCGGGCGGGTCGCTGCTCGCCGGCTCGCGCGCGCTGATCGACCGGGCGGTGCGCTACCGGCGGATGGCGGGCGGTGCGATGCGCCAGGCGGGCATTCTCGGCGCTGCGGGCCATTATGCGCTCGATCATCATCTCGAACGGCTGGTCGACGACCATGCCAATGCGCGCCGCATCGCCGAGCGTCTGGCGCAAAGCCCGCGCGTGATCCTCGATCTCGCCACCGTCCAGACGAACATCATCGTCTTCGCGCTCGCATCCGACGCTCCGGACGCGCCGACGATCGTCGCGCAGGCACGCGAGCGCGGCGTGCTGGTGTTCGCCTTTACGCCGCGAACGATCCGTGCGGTCACGCATCTGGACGTCTCGCGCGAGCAATGCGAACGCGCTGCGGCGATTCTGGTCGACCTCGTCGAGGGGCGCATTGACTGACCGTTGCGGCGGAACATTGCCGCCATGGCTTTGCCGTCGGATCGAGCCATTACCCGGGAGCATCGCATGCACAAGGACGAACAGGCGATCAGGCAGCTGGTCGCAACCTGGCTCGACGCTTCGCGCGCGGGCGATACCGACAAAGTCTTGAGTCTGATGACCGATGATGTCGTGTTCCTTACTCCGGGTCACCCGCCGATGCGCGGCAAGGCGGCGTTCGCGGCGAGTCAGTCATCGCTCGATCGGTTCGATCTCCAGACGCGGAGCGAGATCGAGGAGATCAGCGTCATCGGCGACTGGGCCTGGATGTGGACGCGGCTTAACGTCATCGTCACGCCAAAAAACGGCGGGTCGCCAATCGAGCGCGCCGGCAATACGCTGTCGATCCTCAATAAGCAGGAGGGCGTCTGGTTGATCGCTCGCGATGCCAACATGCTCGCTCCAGTCGAGCACTGATTCACAATCGAAACGGAAGGAGGGTCAATGAACACCGAGATCATGTACCTGGTCTGGATCAGCGCTTTCACCGCGATTATGTGGATACCGTATATCCTGGACCGTATCGCCGTCTGGGGACTCGCCGACACCGTCGGCTATCCGGACAATCCGAAGCCGCAGTCGCCATGGGCGCGGCGCATGAAGGCCGCGCATGCCAACGCCGTCGAGAACCTGGTCATTTTCGGCGCACTGGTGCTCGCAGCACACGCCGCGGGCATCAGCAATGGCGCGACCGTGTTTGCCTGCGCACTGTATTTCTGGGCGCGGATCGTGCATTGGTTCGCCTACACTGCGGCGTTGCCTTGGGCCCGGACCCTGGCGTTTGCCGGCGGATTCGTCGCGCAGATGATCCTGGCCTGGCAACTGATCGTTCGTTGAAGGCAAAGGCCGCCGGCGCGAGCGCAATCGCTGCGACCCGGCGCGCTGTAGGACTTCGCGTAGTCGCGCTGTCGGCAGTTGTCTGAAAATGCACCTGGCACTGCTGCGATACGGCGCGTCACGTTTAACATCGTGGCGGGAAAGCCCTACCCAAGGAGCCCAGATGGATCGACCGCAGCCTGCCCCGTCGCGCCCGTCGTTACGCATCGCGTACGCCTTCGCCGCTATCTGCTCCGCGCTGGCCTTCAGCGCGGCGACGGCCGGCGAACCTGTCGCCAGTGACCTTCCTGCAGTCTGGGCCGCGGCCGCCGAAGCGCTGCTCGGCGAGCCGCTTGCCGCGGCGCCCGGCGCCGCCGCGGCCGGCCCGGCATCGCCATCCCAGTCGCAGCCGACGCCGCGAAAGAACTACGCACTGCCGGCGGCCGAAATCCTCGGTTTCAGCTTCCTGCTCAACCAGTACAACCGGCACTTCGGCGACGACGACTACAGGAGCACCATCTCGACCATCCGGCACAACCTGCACAGCAGCTGGGTCGTCGACAGCGACCCTTTTCGCACCAACCAGCTCGGCCACCCGTACCTGGGCTCGACCTATCACGGCTTCGCCCGATCCGCGGGCTTAAGCTACTGGGAAGCGCTGGGGTACACGTTTGCCGGCAGCGCCTTGTGGGAGATTGCCGGCGAAAGAACGCCGCCGTCGCGCAACGATCAGGTCAACACCGGTGTCGGCGGCACGTTTCTCGGCGAGGCGCTGTTTCGCATGGCCCACGTAGTGCTTGCGCACGATGAGCTGCCACCGCTCTGGCGCGAGCTCGCGGCGGCGGCGATCTCGCCGGCGACCGGCTTCAATCGTCTGGCCTTCGCCGATCGCCTCGACGGATCGTTCGCGAGCCACGATCCGGTGCATTACAGCAAACTGCAGGTGGGCTTTTCCGGCACCGCGGAGAACAAAGCCGGCACATCAACGACGAAGGTCCAGCGCAACGAGGTGCTGGTCGACTTCGCGATGGACTACGGCATGCCCGGACAGCCGGGGTACACCCACGACCGGCCGTTCGACTATTTCAACTTCCAGCTGACGGCTTCCAGCGCCAACGGCTTCGAGAACGTCATGACGCGCGGGCTGCTGGTCGGCAAGGATTACGATCTCGGCGCCGACTACCGCGGCATCTATGGCCTCTACGGCAGCTACGACTACATCGCGCCGCAAACCTTTCGCGTCTCGAGCACAGCGCTGTCGGTCGGCACGACTGCACAATGGTGGGCGTCCCAGTCGATCGCGCTGCAGGGGACGGCACTCCTCGGCGCCGGTTATGCCGCCGTGGGTACGACGCACAGCGTCGCCGACAATGACTATCACTACGGCGTCGCGCCGCAGGCGCTGCTGTCGCTGCGCGTCATTTTCGGCGACCGGGCGTCGCTGGACCTGACCGGTCGCGAATACTTCGTCAGCCGCGTCGCGGCGGCCACTCGCGGCGGCCACGACAACATCGTGCGCGCTGACGCGTCGCTGACGATACGTGTCTACCGTCAGCATGCGATCTCGCTCAAGTATCTGGGCAATCGCCGGGACGCCTTCTACCCCGATTTCGGTGACAGCACGCAGTCCCGGTCAACGCTCGGGATCTTCTATACATGGCTCGGCCACGACCGCTTCGGCGCCGTCGAGTGGCGCTGACGACGCGCATAGCCTGCATGCGCTTGACGCCGGGAGGCGGCGGCCGCTGGCCGCGTGGCAAGGGCCGCGGCATAATCTCGGCATGCGCAGCGTCGGCTATGGTAACGTTGCGTCGTGGGCGGCACGCGCACGCGCCGCTACGATCGCGATGAACAAAGTCACGCTCTACAGCAAATCGCGCCGGCATGCCGCCGAACCGGGTGGCGATACGCCGGCGCCAGGCCAGGTCGCGTCGGCGCTGCCGTCCGGACGGCTCACGGCGGCGGCTCGGGTGCGAGGGTTCCTATCGCGTTACGAGCGCATGCTGCTGCTCGCGGCCGCCGTGCTGCTGAGCGTCGGGGCGTTGCTGGCCTACACCTCGATGCAGCCACCGCCGCGGCAACTGACACAGCAAGACGTCGATGCCGCCGTCCTGCACACGCTGGACACCAACATCTTGCCGTCGCGCGCGGCCAAGGCCTACGAAATCGTGCAGCGGTCGGTGGTGCGGGTGCGCCAGATCGAGCGCGGCGACGACGCCGACGTCGATCATGTGCGCGGCGTCGGCACCGGAGTCGTCATCGTCGACCGCGGCATCATCCTGACCAATCTGCACGTCGTCGCCGGCGCCGATCGGGTACAGGTCGTATTTTTCGACGGCACCGAATCGGACGCCGACGTCATTGGCCTGCAGCCGGAGAACGACCTCGCCGTTCTGCAGGCCAAGACGATACCCGACGACCTTGCGCCGGCAACTTTGCGCTCGACGCGCGATCTCGCGATCGGCGACGACGTGCTCGTCGTCGGCTTTCCATTCGGCATCGGTCCGTCGGCCTCGGCCGGCGTGGTTTCCGGCCTCAAACGCGAACATCGATCGCGGGAAGGCAAACGCTTGCTGACCAATCTCATCCAGTTCGATGCAGCGGCCAATCCCGGGAACTCGGGCGGGCCGCTGGCGACGATGGACGGCGAAGTCGTCGGTATCGTCACGGCGATCCTGAATCCGAGCGAACAAGGAGTCTTCATTGGCATCGGCTTCGCCGTGCCGATCGAGAATGCTGCCGCCGCGGCCGGCGTATCGCCGTTCTAGGGCGAACTGACCTTTCATCCCAAGAGGCGCCCAACGATGAACGACCGTGATCCCGGACGGAGCGATGCCATGCCCGGCATGGAGCGCATTCTCTATGAAGTAAAAAAAGTCGTCGTCGGTCAGGACCATTTTCTCGAGCGCGTGCTCGTGGCGATGCTCGCGCAGGGCCATCTGCTGGTCGAGGGCGTGCCGGGACTGGCCAAGACGCTGACAGTCAAAACGCTGGCGCGTACGATTCGGGGCACGTTCCGCCGCATCCAGTTCACGCCGGACCTGGTTCCCGCCGATCTGGTGGGCACCCGCGTCTACAACCAGAAAACCAGCGAATTCACGACCTCGTTCGGGCCGGTGTTCACCAACCTGCTGCTGGCCGATGAAATCAACCGCGCGCCGGCGAAGGTGCAAAGCGCGCTGCTCGAAGTGATGCAGGAATATCAGGTCACGATCGCCGGGGAAAGTCATCCGGTGCCGCAGCCGTTCCTGGTGATGGCCACGCAGAACCCGATCGAGACCGAAGGCACGTACCCGCTGCCCGAAGCACAGGTCGATCGATTCATGATGAAGGTCCTGGTCGGCTACCCGAGCGAGGAAGAGGAAACCGTCATTGTCAACCGCGTCACTGGTCCGCCCGCCACCGTCACCGCAGTCGCGACGACCGAGCAGCTGTCGCAGCTGCAACGCGAATGCCGCAAAGGCTACGTCGATCCGGCGCTGGTGCAGTACGCGGTCCGCCTGGTATCGGCGACGCGAAATCCGGACCGGTACGGCATACCCAACATGTCGAAATACATTACCTACGGCGCGAGCCCGCGCGCGACGATTCATCTGGTGGAAGGGGCGCGGGCACTCGCTTACCTGCGCAACCGCAGCTACGTCCTGCCGCAGGACCTGATCGATCTCGCTCCCGACGTTCTGCGGCACCGGCTATCGCTGTCGTATGAAGCACTGTCCGATGCGCTGACGCCCGACCAGATCATTTTGCGCATCATGAAGCACATCCCCGCGCCCGATAAGCCGCTCGATACCCATGTCAGAGTGGACGCCAACGCCTGAGGCGATCCTGCGCCGCCTCGAGTGGACGGTCATTCGCCGGCTCGACGGCCTGTTGCAGGGCGACTACCGCACGCTCTTCCGCGGCTTCGGCGTCGATCTCGCCGATCTGCGCGAATATGAATATCACGACGATGTTCGGCATATCGACTGGAACGTCACCGCCCGGCTGCAGACGCCTTATGTCCGCGTCTACAACGAGGAGCGCGACATCACCGCCTGGTTCGTGCTGGACCTGAGTCCGTCGATCGACTTCGGCTCGCAGCAGGTGAACAAGCGCGCCGTGGCGACGGAGCTGGTCACCGTTCTGGCGCGCGTGCTGAGCCGACACGGCAACCGGGTCGGCGCGCTGTTCTACGGCGACAGCGTCGATACGATGATCCCGGCGCGATCCGGTCGCCGGCAGGTGCTGCACATTCTGCACAAGATGCTCGGCCGCCCCGAGCTCGCGCAATCGGACGCGACCCGGCTCGACGAGCTTTTCCGCACCGCCTATCAGGTCATCGCACGCCGATCACTGGTCTTCGTCGTTTCCGACTTCATCAGCCATCCAGGGTGGGCGAAGCCGCTGGCGCAGCTCGCGCAACGGCACGAGGTGATCGCCGTGCGGCTCTACGACGATCTCGAGATGGAGCTGCCCGACCTCGGCATCGTCGTCATCCAGGACGCCGAGACCGGCGAGCAGATGCACGTCGATACGAACGACCGGGCTTTCCGCCGGCGCTTCGCTGCGGCCGCGGCGAAGCGCGAGACCGAGCTCCGTACGGCGTTCGGCCGCGCCGGCGTCGACGCGCTGGAGCTCGCCACCGACGACGATCTGATGGACGCGATCCTGCGCTTTGCCGATTTGCGCAAGCGGCGGAGCCGGCTCGCTGCCGGCGGTGCGCTCCCGCAGCACCTGGCGCAGCGATGACTTTCCTCTGGCCGGCGATGCTGTGGCTCGCCGTCCTCGTCCCCGCGGCGGCGGCCGCGTACGTTCTGATGCAGCGGCGCAGAAAAAAACAGGCGCTGCGCTATGCCCGTCTTGCATTCGTCAAAGAGGCGCAGGGCCCAGCGCCGCGCCTGCGCCGCCATCTGCCCCCGCTGCTCATGCTGCTGGCGCTCGCGCTAATGATCGTGGCGATCGCGCGTCCGGCGTCGGTCATCAGCCTGCCTTACCAGTACGAAACCGTCGTCCTGGCGATCGACGCTTCCGGCAGCATGCGCGCCTCCGACGTCGCCCCGACGCGCATCGCCGCCGCAAGGACCGCGGCGCGGAGCTTCATCGCCGAGCAGCCCCGGAACACGCGCATCGGCGTCGTGGCATTCGCCGCAACGGCATCGGTCGTGCAGGCACCTACGTTGAATCGCGACGACATCCTGGCCGCGCTCGACCGAATTCAACTGCAGCGCGGCACCGCGATCGGCAGCGCCATCCTGGTGTCGCTGAAGCTCATCTTTCCGGACGTCGAATTCGACCTGCGCGCGGCCAATCCCCGGCCGGGCGGCGCGCGCGAAGCCAAGCGCGGCGCTCCGCTCGACGCTACGCCGAACGGGCAGACTTCGGCCGCGCCGCCGCCGGGGTCGTTCAAGTCCGCTGCCATCGTCCTGCTCACCGACGGGCAGACGACGGCCGGACCGGACCCGCTCGAAGCGGCGCGCATGGCGTCCGAGCGCGGGGTCCGCGTCTTCACCGTCGGCGTCGGCACGCTGGGCGGCGAGGTCCTGGCAGCCGAAGGCTGGTCGATGCGGGTGCGGCTCGACGAGGAGGCCCTCAAGACGATTGCCAATACGACCAAGGCCGAGTACTTCCACGCCGGGACGGCCACGGACCTTTCCAGCATCTACCAGGCGCTGACGGCGCGCCTGGTATTCGAGAAAAGGGCGACCGAAATCACTGCGCTCTTCGCCGCGGCGGCCGCCGTCCTTGCGCTGCTTTCGAGCCTGCTGTCGCTGCTGTGGTTCAACCGCATCCTGTGAACGCTTACTTTACCGCGAAGCAATAGACGAGCCCCGCTCCCCCGGTGCTGCGGAGCCCCTCGTCGCTGCAGTCCTTGGAAAGATGCGACGAATTCCACGATTGCGCGAGCACGGGGTCGCTGATCGTTCCCATTCGGTTGTGATGCCCCACCTGCGCGGTGCCTGCGCTGCTGCTGGTCCAATTGCGGCAGGTCCTGTCCTCGCCAGGCGGATACGCGGTGCCGTCGGCCTGCGAGCCGGTCAGGATATCGTGCTTGGTCGGCGTGTCACCGCTTGCATTGACGATTCCGCCCTTTTCGTCCAGGGCGGTCTGCTTGTTCAGGTTGTTGTTGCCGTGCAATTCGGCAACGTTGTTGGCGATGACGACGCTCTTGGTGTTCTGCCAGGGACCGGTCCCGATGCGATCACGCGCGTTGACGGCCGGCGACCCGGCCGTGGCGCTCGTGCTCAGGTAAGCGTGCCATGTATGCCCGCCCGCTCCTGCGGCAGCCGCCAGCGCCTGGCAATGCCGGTCGGCGCCCTCGAGCCCGCCCAGGTCGGCGCCCTTGCCGCCGCCGGTACTGGTGACGAAAAAACTCATGTCGGCTGCGCTCGCGGCTGCCGCGAGGCTCAGCCCGAATGCAAGCGCAGCGATCGACGTCGCCGGGAAGGGCCCGTTGTTTTTCATGCTTTCCTCCAAAGTATGGATGCGCGCAATGCCGGCGAATGCGAGCAGCGCGGACCGCAGCAAACACCGCCAGCGGGAATGATATTCCCATGCGGCCGGTGCTGCAGGCCACCTCGCGGGGCTGGTGCTGGCCAGCAGCGCCCTCTGGTGCCACAATTGTAATGAATGCGGGGCAAGGGCAGCGTGCCGGGGCGTCGTCCCGACAGTGCGCCGCGGCGGGGGGTCTTTCGATGAAACTTAGTGCGGCGCCGCTGGCGCTCGTAGGTTTGCTTTTGGCGTGTCCGGCGGCAATAGCCCAAGGGCAGGCGCCGAATGCCACCCCAACGGCCGGCGCCGCGCCGGTACCCATATCCGCCCCGCCCCCGCCGCCGGCGCAGAGCGAACGCCAGCGCGCCGACACGCATGCGGATGCCCGCGTCTGCCTGGAGTTTCCGACCGCGCTCCAGGTGATCGCGTGCGCGGAGAAGTACCGCGGGGCCAAGCGCCGTTAGCCGGCGTTGCATCGATCGATGAACGCGCAGCGACGGCCGGGGCCACGATGACTGCGCCGTTGAGGCCCCGCTCGCGCTTTTCGCTGCAAAGCTTCCAGGTGCTGGCACTTCTTTGCGTCGGGCACGCGCTGATCGTCCTGCTGCTTTGGATCGTGCACTCGTTCGGCAAGATGGCATTGATGCCGGGCCAAGTCTGGCTGGCGCTGGGGTGGCTGTGGCTGGTGTGGCCGCTGCTGCTGGTGTTGCATCCGGCCGGCTCGCCGCGGCGCATTTTCGTGCCGGTATTCATCGGTGTCGTGATGATCGCGCCGTGCATGGCGTCGATCTTCCTGTTTACCGCCTGGGCGTTGGATGGCAGCGCACGGTAGCGCCGAGCCTGCGCCGGCGGAGCCGCCGTTTCCGTCGCCGATAGGCGCCCATGTGCTTGCGGGCTAGAATTCCCCCATGGGCACTCGTGCGCTGAAGTTGATGGTCATTCTGCTTAGCTGCATCAACGCAGCGATGTGGCTGTTCTATACCGAATCGGTGCTGATGGCGATGGTGTGGGGCGCGGTCGCTGTCGGTTTCCTGGTCTGGATAATCGATGATATGCGCAGGGGCGTACCCCGCTGACCCAGCCGGACCAGCATCGACAGTCGCGTCGAGGGAGCGCGCCATGACCGAAACCGCGCGAAATCCCGCGGCATGACCCGATGCGGCAGTTCGACCTGTCGACGCAGTGGCAGCTCGAATCCGCGATCGATCGCGTCTGGGATGCGATCGTCGCGGTGGAGAAGTGGCCGCGCTGGTGGCGCTTCGTGCACGCGGTCGAGGAGCTCGAAAAGGGCGACGCCGAAGGTCTTGGCGCGCTGCGCCGA
Source organism: Betaproteobacteria bacterium (assembly GCA_040005975.1). GTDB lineage: Bacteria > Pseudomonadota > Gammaproteobacteria > Burkholderiales > Casimicrobiaceae > PALSA-1003. Next base: position 13,970 of record JBDTXW010000033.1, read on the forward strand.
TATACCTGGTCGAGCAAGCTGCCGTACCGGCTGAGTTTCGCGATGCGCGTGACGGCGCTGACGCCGCCGACTTACCTGGAAGGTGTGGCCGTTGGCGACTTGAGCGGAAGCGGGCGCTGGCACCTCGTGGCCGACGGCAGCACGACCCGCGTTCGCTACGACTGGACCGTCGTCACGACCAAGCGATGGATGAATGCGCTGGCCCCGCTGCTGGAGCCGGCGTTCCGCTGGAATCACCACCAGGTGATGGCCGAAGGAGGGCGCGGGATAGCGCGCCATCTGGGCGTTCGCCTGCTCGCGAACGACATGGCGCCGGCGGGCTAGAGCGTTCGAACCGCACCCGGTGCATCCTGCACCGTTGGTACCCGTTGACGCGGCGCGCCCGCCGTTGCAAAGTTTCAACGCCTGCCAGGCAGGTCAAGGAGCCAACATGAGCCAAGGTGTGCGCAGAGTCGACTATTACCATCTGATGGTGCCCAATACACCCGGCAGCGGTGCGCGCGTTCTCGCCGGCCTTGCCGCCGAACGCGTCAATCTGCTGGCGTTCTCCGGTTTTCCCAACGGCCGCAAAGGGCAGCTAGATCTGATTCCGGAAAACGGCGCCGCGCTGCGGCGCGCTGCGCGCAAGCTCGGCCTGGACTTAAGCGCCAGGAAGACGGGCTTTCTGGTCCAGGGCGCCGACCGCGTCGGCGCGATGACCAAGGTGCTCGGTACGCTGGCCGCAGCGAAGATAAACATCACTGCCATGGATGCCGTCACCGCGGGTGCAGGCCGCTTCGGCGCGATTTTCTGGGTGAAACCGAAGTCGGTCGCCAAGGCCGCCAGGCTGTTGCGCGCTCGCTGATCGCAGCATCGCGGCCGAAAGAAGCGGCAGCAAGCCGCCGGCGCCCGCGATAGTCGCGGCGATCGGATAGAATGCGCCGATGGAAATTCTGGCCGCTGCCCGCCGCCGTGCGCTTCGCGCCAAGGCGCATCATCTGCACCCGGTGGTGAGCATCGGTCATCACGGGCTGACACCGGCGGTGCTGCACGAGCTCGATGTCAATCTGCTGGCACACGAATTGATCAAGGTGCGCGTGTTCAGCGACCTGCGCGATGAGCGCGATGCGCTGCTGCAGCGCATCTGCCGAGCGCTCGACGCGACGCCGGTCCAGCACATCGGCAAGCTGCTGGTCTTGTGGCGCCGGGGGCCGGAGAAGCCCGTAGCCAAAGTGCCGTTGCCCAAGGATCCGCCTCCCGCTGCCGGGTCGCGCCGGGTACGCGAGCCGGCTCCCGGCGAGCCACGCGGCAAGCGACGGCCCGCGGCGCGCCCTGCCCACAAGGCGATGGCCAAATCCACGCCGCAAGCCCGCCGTCCCCGCACGCCGACCGCACGCACGACCGCTCGGCCGCCGGCCGCCGGCGCCGTGCGGCCGCCTGCCGTCAAGCCACCAGGCGAGCGAGCGCGCCGCCGCCGCGGTAACGGCTGATACGGCACAGCGGGTCGATCGCGGCGCTCTCGCCGCCAGCTTTCAGACGTAGCGAACGGCAATCACTTCGTATTCGCGCACGCCGGCAGGCGCCTGCACTTCGGCGGTATCGCCGGCATGCCTGCCGATCAGCGCGCGTGCGATCGGCGAGTTCACCGAAATCTTGCCGGCCTTGATATCCGCTTCGTCGTCACCGACGATCTGGTAGCAGACGCGATCGCCCGATGCATTGTCCTCGAGATCGACGGTTGCGCCGAACACCACGCGGCCATCGGCGTCGATCTTGCCGGGATCGACGATCTGTGCCTGCGCCAGCATCGTCTCGATGTCCCTGATGCGCACCTCGAGGAAGCCCTGGCGGTCTTTGGCGGCGTCGTACTCGGCGTTTTCGGACAAGTCGCCATGCGACCGCGCCTCGGCGATCGCCACGATCGCTGCCGGTCGATCGACGGTCTTCAGCCGGCGGAGCTCCGCCTTGAGCTTTTCGGCGCCGGCCAGTGTCAGTGGAGTCCTGCTCATGATCGCATTCCCGGTCTGCTCTTTAGTGCAACCGCTGCTGCAGCGCCTGCATCGAGTAGGGCACCAGCTCGCGCATGTCCTGGATACCCAGCGCGGCTGCGCGCGCGCCAGCCATCGTCGTATAGGTCGGAATCTGGTCGTTGAGTGCCGCGCGCCGGATCGCATAGCTGTCCTGAATCGCACTGCGCTTTTCCTCGACCGTATTGATGACCAGCGCGATTTCGTCGTTCAGCAGCATGTCGACGATATGCGGCCGGCCTTCCGCGACCTTGTTGACCGCAGTGACCGGGACCCCCGCCGCCGAGAGGGCGGCCGCCGTGCCGCGCGTGGCGACCAGGGAGAAGCCGAGATTGGCCAGGATGCGCGCTACTTCGATCGCCTTCGGCTTGTCCGGGTTTCTGACGCTGACGAATACCTTGCCGCTCCTGGGAAGGCGCACGCCCGCGGCGAGCTGCGACTTGACGAAGGCCTCGGCGAACGATTCGCCGACGCCCATCACCTCGCCGGTGGATTTCATTTCCGGGCCGAGTATCGTGTCGACGCCGGGAAACTTGATGAACGGAAACACCGCTTCCTTGACGGCGAAATAGGGCGGCACGATTTCGCGCGTTATCCCCTGGCTCGCCAGCGATTGGCCTACCATGCAGCGCGCGGCGATCTTGGCCAGCGGCCGGCCGGTCGCCTTCGACACGTAGGGCACGGTGCGCGACGCGCGCGGATTGACTTCGAGGACGTAGACGACGCCGTCGCCGCCGCTTCCCTCCGGAAACTGGATCGCGAACTGGACGTTCATCAGTCCGACGACGTCGAGGCCGTGCGCCATCGCCACCGTCTGGCGCCGGAGCTCGTCCTGCAGCGCGGGTGAGAGCGAAAACGGCGGCAGTGTGCAGGCCGAATCGCCCGAGTGCACGCCTGCCTGCTCGACGTGCTCCATGATTCCGCCGATCACAACCGCCTTGCCCCCGTCGCTGTTGTCTACCAGCGCGTCGACGTCGACTTCGATCGCATCGTTCAAGAACCGGTCGAGCAGCACCGGCGAATCGTTGGACACTTTGACCGCCTCGCGCATGTAGCGCTCGAGATCGCGCTGCTCGTGCACGATTTCCATCGCCCTCCCGCCGAGTACGTACGAGGGCCTGACGACCAGCGGATAGCCAATTTCCTCGGCCGCCTTGAGCGCGGCGCCCTCGGTCCGTGCGGTGCGATTCGGCGGCTGGCGCAAACCCAGCCGGTGCAGCATCTGCTGGAAGCGCTCGCGATTCTCGGCCATGTCGATCATATCGGGCGTCGTGCCGATGATCGGCACACCGTTGGCTTCGAGATCGCGCGCGAGCTTGAGCGGCGTCTGGCCGCCATACTGCACGATCACGCCGAGTGGCTTTTCGACATGCACGATCTCAAGCACGTCCTCCAAGGTGAGCGGCTCGAAGTAAAGCCGGTCCGACGTGTCGTAGTCGGTCGACACGGTCTCCGGATTGCAGTTGACCATGATCGTTTCGTACCCGTCTTCGCGCAGGGCGAGGGCCGCATGCACGCAGCAATAATCAAACTCGATGCCCTGCCCGATCCGGTTCGGCCCGCCGCCGAGCACGATCACCTTTCGGCGATTGGTCGGCTGTGCCTCGCACTCGTCCTCGTAAGTCGAATACATGTAGGCGGTCCGCGTCGAAAACTCCGCGGCGCAGGTATCGACGCGCTTGTACACCGGGCGGATGCCGAAGGCGTGCCGCCGAATGCGCACTTCGGTTTCGGAGGTCTTGGTCAGATGCGCGAGCCGGCGGTCGGAAAATCCCATGCGCTTCAAGCGACGGAGCTCGGCCGCATCGAGGTCGGCCAGTGCGCCCTTCTCGATCGC